>JBASRI010000290.1:0-16200 GCA_049273755.1 Thermoanaerobaculia bacterium | reverse complement strand
GCAGGCCGTTCAGCACCAGGGCGCGCGCGCCGCGAGCGGCTACGATCTGCCGCGCCAGCTCCGCCAGCGAAACCGGATCCAGGACGTTGACCGGGGGAATCGCGATCCGCAGGTCCGCCCGGGCGAGGTCGGCCGAGCGTTCCAGCCGGATGCCCCCCGGCGCGGTCACTTGGGCGCCGGAGTGGCCGACGGAGCGGGCGGCGTCGCCGCCGCGCGAACGGTCTTCTCCTTCACCACGCGAAACGAGGTCTTGACGTTGGCGGCGTGCGCATCCGACATCGTGAGGTTCGGGATCGCATTCTCCGGCGCCCGGATCTCGGCGTCCAGCCTCTCCTCGGGCAGGCCGCGCGAGACGAAGTTCTTCGCCAGGTCGTCCACGGTCTTGACGTACGCGAGCGAATCGTGGATGCCGTCCTTGGGGCCGATCTCGCCGTGGCCCGGGACGAGCTTTTCGATCGGCACGCGCGCGAGGGCCTGGAGCGCGCGAACCCAGCCGTCCGGATCCACGTCCGGGGACTGCATGTAGGGCAGCCGGCCGTTCAGGGCGATGTCGCCGCCGAACAGGATCTTGTCCGAAGCGAGGTAGACGACGAGGTCGCCCTTCGTGTGCGCCCCGCCGAGAAAGTAGACCTGCACGTTGTGGATGCCGTCCACCAGGATCGCGCGCTCGGAGATCGACTCCACGACCGGCCGCAGATTCGGCTTGCCGGCCATCGGATCCTTCGGGTCCGTCGCCGCTTGCGTGACCAGCGCGAGGATCGCGCCGGCCTGGCTCTCGTGGCAGATCACGCGGGCGCCGGCCGCCGCGAAGGCGCGGGCTCCGCCGCTGTGGTCGGCGTGGGAGTGCGTCAGAACCAGGGCGCGCACGGGCTTGCCGTTCGTGGTCTCCCCGATCTGCTTGAGGATCTCCTGTCCCAGGGCCGCGTCGGGCCCGGAGTCGACGGCCACCACGCCGTCGCCCAGGAGAAACCACCCCACGTTGGCGCCCTTCTCCACTTCGGCGGCCCAGACGCCGTCGGCGAGCTTCTGGACCTTGACCGGGGTCTGCCTCTGCGGCTGCGCTTGCGTCTGCGCCTGCGACGCTCCCGCCGCGGCGAGCGCCGCCGTCAGGGCCGCCGCCACGATTCCCGCGCGAATCTTCATCGTCCGAACTCCTTCCCGGCTTTCATCGATGGGGGTCCGCGTCCAGAACGCGGCCGGTTTCCGGAAATTCCAATCGCTGCCGCGCCGCGCGCGCGAAGTCAGCGAAGAGGCGCTCGGAGGCGCGATCGCCGGCGAGGTTCTCGGGGTGCCACTGGACCGCCACGAACCAGCCGTCCCCGGGTGCCTCGACCGCCTCCGGGACGCCGTCGGGCGCGGTGCCTGAGACGGTCAGGCCCGGGGCGACGCGCTCGATCGCCTGGTGATGGCGGCTGTTGACGTCGATCTCGGGCGCGTCGACGATCGCTGCCAGGCGGGAGCCCGGCGCGATCGCCACCGCGTGGTCGCGGCGGGCCCTGGGTTCTTTCGGCGACTCGTGGGGGACGTCCGACGGCAGCTGCGCCGGGATGTCCTGCACCAGCGTGCCGCCCAGGGCGACGTTGATGACCTGGAGCCCGCGGCAGATTCCGAGGACCGGCGCCCCGGAGCGGCGCGCCGTTTCCAGAAGCTCGAAGTCCAGAGCGTCCCGTTCCGCGTCGACCTCGACGGTTCCGTTGTCGAGCCGGCTCCTTCCGTAGCGCTCCGGGTCCACGTCCGCGCCGCCGCCCAGCACCAGCGCGTCGAAGGGCTTTCCGGAAAACGGCGAGAGCGGCGTGACGACCTCGATCGCCTCGCGCGGGATGCCCGCGGCCGAAAGCGCGCGCAGGTAGTCGTTGGACTCCGAGAGATCCGCGTCGCGGTCGAGCGTCAGCGCGATGCGCATGGTCACCCGACTTTGTCATCCCGAGGAGCGGAGCGAAGAGGGATCCCCTTTGAAGCCGTACGGTGGCTCCGAAAGGGATCCCTCGCCGCGCTCGGGATGACAGACAAGAGCGAGAGGACCGAAATCATGCGCATGGTCACCGCTCGAAGAGAACCGCCATGCCCATCCCGCCCGAGACGCAGAGGGTGGCGATTCCCCGGTGTGCCTGGCGGCGCCGCATCTCGTGGAGAAGGGTCGTGACGATCCGCGCGCCGGTCGCGCCGATGGGGTGGCCGAGGGCGATCGCGCCGCCGTTGACGTTGACCTTGGCAAGGTCGAGCGAGAGGTCTCGCGCGCAGGCGATGACCTGGGCCGCGAAGGCCTCGTTGAGCTCCAGGAGGTCGACGTCGGCGAGCCGGAGCTTCGCCTTTTCGAGCAGCGCTCGCACCGCCGGCACGGGGCCGATTCCCATCCGCGCGGGATCCACGCCGGCGGAGACCCACGCCGCGACGCGCGCCAGCGGCTGGACGCCCGCCTTGGCGACTTCCTCCTCGGTCGCGAGGACGAGGGCCGCGGCCCCGTCGGTGATGCCCGAGGAGTTGCCGGCATGCACAGTGCCTTCCGGATCGAAGACGGGAGGCAGCTTCGCGATGGCCTCGGGCGTCGAGTCGGGGCGGGGGTGCTCGTCGACGGCGATCTCGACGCTCCCCTTCTTTCCGGCGACGGTGACCGGCGCGATCTCGTCGGCGAAGCGGCCGGTCTTCGCGGCCTCGCCCGCGCGCCGCTGCGACTCGGCGGCAAAGGCGTCCTGCTCGGCGCGCAGGATCCCGTACTCGCGCACCAGGTTCTCGGCCGTCTCGCCCATGAGCTGGCCGCAGAGCGGGCAGAGGAACCCGTCGCGGTGCATCCCGTCTACGATCTCGGCGTTCCCCATCCGCATCCCGAAGCGCGCCCGCGGCAGCAGGTAGGGCGTCGCTGACATGCACTCGGTGCCGCCGACGAGCACGACTTCGTTCTCGCCGGCGGCGATCGTCAGGGCTCCGAGGGTGAGGGCCTTGAGCGACGAAGCGCAGGCCTTGTTGACCGTGAACGCGGGGACCGCATCCGGCACGCCGGCGCGGTGGGAGATCTGACGGGCGGTGTTGGGACCGCCCCCGGCCTGGCGGGCGTGCCCGAAGATCGTCTCATCCACCGCGGCGGGCGGCAGGCCGGATCGTTCGAGGGCGGCCCTCGCCGCGACCTCCCCGAGATCCGCCGGGGACAGCGCGGCGAAGGAGCCGCCGAACTTCCCGATCGGCGTGCGCGCGGCCGAAAGCACGAACACGGGACGCATGAGGACCGCGGATTATACGCGCCCGGTCAGGTCACTCCGGCCGTCGGCCGGAGTCAGACCACCGGCAGGCGGACCGTGAACGTCGACCCCTTGCCCGGAGCGCTTTCGACGGTGACGCGCCCCTTGTGCGCCTCCACGATCCAGCGGACGATCGAGAGGCCCAGGCCCGAGCCTCCCGGGTTCGTCTGGCGGGACGCCTTGCTCCGGAAGAAGCGTTCGAAGACATACGGCAGGTCCGCCTCCGGGATCCCGATGCCTGTGTCCGAGACCGACAGCAGCGCCTCCCCCGGCGCGGCGGCGACCTGGACGCCGATCTGCCCGCCTGGCTCCGTGTAGCGCAGCGCGTTCTCGAGCAGATTGTGCATGACCTGCTGGAGACGCCCGGCGTCGGCGAAGACGTAGATCGGCTTCGGCGCCACGGACACGGAGAGCTCGAGGCCGCGGTCCGAGGCCAGCGGCGCCAGGTCCCGCGCGATGTCCGCGCCGAACCGGCAGAGATCCAGGTTTGCGAAGGACAGCGTGACGCGGCCGCTCTCGCCGCGGGTCAGGAAGAGGAGGTTTTGCGAGATCCGCGTCAGGTGCCGCACCTCGAGCAGAGCGGTCCCGATGGCCTCGCGGTACTCCTCGGCGGGGCGGTCCTCCTCGAGCGCGACCTCGAGGGAGCCGCGCAGCACGGTCAGCGGGGTGCGCAGCTCGTGCGACACGTCCGCGATGAACTGCTGCTGCTCCTTCTCGGCGCGGGCCAGCGCATCCAGGCGCGCGTTGAGCCGCTCGGCGACGGCACGTGCTTCCTCGGGCAGGCCCTCGACGGAGATGCGCTTCAACGGATGGGTCCCGGACTCCTCGATCCGGCGGGAAAGCTCGGACAGCGGCGAGGCGGTCGGGGCCCGCGGCGCCGGACGCAACTTCTCCAAAATGCGGCGCATGGCGCGATCCCTCTCTACGCACCCGGCTCGCGGACGCGGTAGCCCACGCCGCGGACCGTCTGGATCAGTTTCTCGCGCTCGCCGCCGTCGATCTTCTTGCGGAGCGAGTTGATGTAGACGTCGATGATGTTGGTGGAGAGCTCGAAGGAGTCCTCCCAGATCCGCGCCTGGATCTCGGTCCGCGAGACGACCTTGCCGCGGCGCCGCAAGAGCAGCTCGAAGAGCGCGCCCTCGCGCACCGTCAGCCGCACGGTCTCGGCGTCGCGGGAGACCTCGCGCGACTCGGGGTCGTACGCCAGGTCGTCGAACACGAGGGGCCCGGGCTCGACGACTTCGGTGCGACGCAGGAGCGCCCGCATTCGCGCCATGAGCTCGCGGAAGGAGAAGGGCTTGACGAGGTAGTCGTCGGCGCCCGCGTCCAGGCCTTCGATCTTGTTTTCGACGGTGTCGCGCGCGGTCAGCATCAGGATCTTGGCCCGCGTGCCCCGGGCCCGGAGCTCCCGGCACAGCTCCAGGCCGTCGCGCGAGCCCGGGAGCATCAGGTCCAGGATCACGATGTCCGGCGAGGAGGCCACGATCCGCTCGAGCGCCGTGTCCGCGTCACTGACCGTGTCGACGGCGTACCCTTTCTCTGAAAGGCCCTTCTTCAGGAACTGGGCGATGCGCGCCTCGTCCTCCACGACCAGGACCCTCATCACAGCTCCTCGTCCCCGGGCCCGCGGCGGCCCTTGAGAAAGGAGAGCACGAAGACCGCTCCGGCCCCGGCCGCAAAGCCCGCCGCGAAGGAGGAATGCGGCTCCCCGAGCGTGACGGCGGCGATCGCCCCCGCGGCCACGAGGCCGAAGAGGAGCGGGCGGGACACCGGGATTGGCGGCACTCGGGGAATCATGGGCCTCGACGCCGTATTATGTCCGCCTTAAGGGAGGAGAAAGACATGAGAACGACGGGCATTCTTGCGGTGGCGGGCCTCGCGGTGGGTGCGGCGCTCGTTTGTGGGGCGGCCTCGGCCGGTCCGCCCGACGCGGCGACGGCCACGGCCAAGGTCGAATCGAAGAGCGGTTCGAAAGTCACCGGGAAGGCGACCTTCACCGAGCTGCCGTCGGGCGGCACGAAGGCCGAGGTCTGGATCGAGAACGCGACCCCGGGCACGCACGGTCTCCACATCCACGAGAAGGGCGACTGCTCGGCGCCCGACGGGTCCTCGGCCGGCGGCCACTTCAACGCGGCGGGGAATCCCCACGCGGGGCCGGCCGATCCGAAGCACCACAACGGCGACTTCGGCAACATCGAGATTGGCGCCGACGGCAAGGGGCACCTGGTGATCACCTCGGATCTGCTGACCGTCAAGCCGGGACCCAATTCCGTCGTCGGCAAGGCCGTCGTCTTCCACGAGAAGGCGGACGACCTCAAGACACAGCCGACCGGCAACGCGGGCGGGCGGTTCGGGTGCGGGGTGATCCAGTAACACCGCCTCTGTCATCCCGAGGAGCGCAGCGACGAGGGATCCCTTTGGTAGCCGCACTCTGACTTGAAAGGGATCCCTCGGGCCGCGGCCCTCGGGATGAAATGACTTCATGAGCAGGCCGACCTTCGACCTCCCTCCGGACGAGCTGCGCCGTCTCGGCACGCTGACGGCGGACGCCGTCGCGGGTCACCGGGAGGGCCTTCTCTCGCGGCCGGTCTTCGGCAAGATCGGGGAGAAGGCGGCGCTCTTCGACGAGCCGCTGCCCGAGGAGGGGCGGCCCTTCGAGGAGGTTCTCGCGTTCGTGCGGGAGCACGTGCTGCCCTACCCGATGGGCAACTCGCACCCCCGCTTCTACGGGTTCATCAACGCGACCGCGGATCCCGTAGGCGTCCTGGCCGACTTTCTGGCGGCTGGCATGAACCCCAATTGCTGGGGAGGCGACCACGCCGCCATCCATGTCGAGGCGCGCGTGATGCGCTGGCTCGCAGAGATGCTGGGCTTCCCGCCGGAGGCCGAGGGGATCCTGGTCTCCGGGGGCTCGATGGCCAACTTCACGGCGCTCGCGGCGGCGCGGCGCGCGATGACGCCGGGCAACGTGCGGGAGGACGGCCTTGCCGGCCCGGAGAGCCCGCGCCTGACCGTGTACGCCTCCGACCAGGTCCACTCCTGCGTGGACAAGGCCGTGGACCTTCTCGGGATCGGCACCCGCCAGCTCCGCAAGATCGAGTCCGACGCCCGGTTCCGCATCCGGATGGACGCCCTGGCCGAGGCCGTCGCCGCCGACCGCGCGGCCGGCTTCTCGCCCGCGATCGTCGTCGGCAACGCCGGGACGGTGAACACCGGGGCGATCGATCCGCTCTCCGCGCTCGCCGATTTCTGCGCCCGCGAGAAGCTCTGGTTCCACGTGGACGGAGCCTACGGCGCGCTGGCCTCGATCGTGCCCGATCTCAGGCCCCTCTTCACAGGCATGGAGCGCGCCGATTCGATCGCCGCCGACCCGCACAAGTGGATGTACGTCCCCTACGAAGCCGGCGCCACGCTGGTGCGCCAGCCGGGCCGCCTGCCCGCAGCGTTCCGGAAGTTCCCCGAGTACCTCGCCGCCGATCCCGAGAGCCCCTTCCCGGGGCCGGCGTGGTTTGCCGAGCGCGGCGTCGAGCTCTCGCGCGGTTTCAAGGCGCTCAAGGTCTGGATGGGCCTCAAGGTCCACGGACGCCGCGCCTACGCCGCGCAGATCCAGAACGACGTCGCGCTCGCGCGCTTCCTGGCCGCCGAGGTGGACCGCCGGCCCGACTTCGAGCGGCTCGCCGACTCGACGCTGTCCATCGCGAACTTCCGGTGGCGCCCGAAGGGCCGGCCGCTCTCAGACGAGGAGCTCGACCGAGTCAACCGGCGGATCATCAACCGCCTGATCGCCGGTGGGGCGTTCTTCCTGGCGCCGACGATCCTGAAGGGCCGCACGGCGCTGCGTGTCTCGATCACCAACTTCCGCACCCGCGAGGAGGACCTGACCATGCTCCTCGACGAGGCGGCGCGCATCGGCGAGGAGCTGGTGCGGGCTTGAGTCTGGTGACCTGGGCCGCCCGCGCTGCTACGCGGCGGATCGCGGAAAGGGACGCGCGACCGACATCCGCTCCCTTCGGACGTACTGGCGCGTGCGGCGGACCGGCGGGCCCGGCTCGGCCGCCCACGCCTCGAGCTCCACGAGAAGACCGGACGGCTTGAGGGCGCGAAGACGGAACTCGTACGGTCGGCCCGGCACGGGCTCGGGATCTCCATCGAAGAAGAGCCACTCGCCCTCCCAGCGCCCCGACAGTACCCGGACTGCAGGCGCCAGGCTATCGGCGAGGAACCACCGATAGCGCCCTGTCTGCGGGTGCCAGCTCAGGATCCCATGGCACGAGACCGCGCGCTCGGCCACCACCAGGATCTCGTTGGTGACGAGCGAGTGACCGGCGGGGCCGCGGAGGACCGCCAAGTGGCCTCGGCCGGTCACCACACCGCGCGTGAGTTCCCGGAAGGTCCAGATTCCCTGAAGCCCTTCGAGCCTGACCATCTCGGGGCTCGAGAGGATGGTCATTTTCCTCCTTCCGGCCGCCGTGGCGCTCGTAACTCCATCCCACACCCTCAGAGAGTCGAACTCTTGGGGATCCACCGAAGACTTCATGACGCCCTCCACTTCGTCGGCGTGTTCGACTTCGGGGCCGACGCGTATCACGCTAGGCGCCGCACGGGCGGGCGACAATGAGGGGTCCCCCTCATTTTTTCGCCGCGAAACACCCCAGCCGTGCCGCGCCACCGAAACAAACGGCCTCCGGGGCACGGGGTCCCGGAGGCCTTAACGGAGAACAACTCCGGCGAAAGGCTATGGAAGAACGTCAGGCTACTGGAGCGCAATGCTCCCGTCGATGAGGTCGCCGCTGTTGCTGTAGCCGTCGGAGAGCGTGATGCTGAACAAGCCCGGCGGCACCAGCGTGCTGTCGACGCCGACGGCCGTGAACGCCACCGGCAAGCCGTTGTCGGTGCCCAATCCCGAGATCGTGACGGTGTGCGCCACGTCGTCGAAGCCGACGGACAGGATTTGCGTGGAGTGGAAGTCCATGTTGCCGCTCGGGTCGTTGGCATCCACCCGGTCATCCCCGTCGTCGTCGCACTCGTCCTTATGGAAGTGGAAGCTCGCCTGGCCGGAGTGCTCGCCATTGATGTGGCCGTCTCCGTCCCCAACGCGGCAGCCGCCGCCGCCACCACCGCCTCCCGCTCCCGGGAGAAAGTCGTAGGCGCGCACGACGTCGATCAAGTCGAAGAGGACGCCGCCGATCGGACCCGTGAACAGCTGAAAGTTGCCCGGGTTCGGCGGAACGCTTTCCGGGGGCGCGGTCAGTGTCATCGTGCTCGCGGTGACGCTGTAGAGCCTGCTCGAGAGCGGCGCGACGCCCGGGTCGAGGCTCACGTCGGCGATCGGGACGTCGATCGAGATCGTCTTGAGCGGCCCGAGCGTGAACGAGCACGCGCCGGGCGCGGTGATCTGCTTCGTCCCCGGATAGGTCAGCGTCACGCCGCCGCCGAGGAGTTGCGCCGCGTTCTCGCCCGACCAGCATGTTCCGTTCGATTCGAGGTACACGAACGGGTTCTTGCCCCCCTTCGTGCACGAGTCGCTCGAGGAGGTACATGCCGGATCGGCCGGAACGAGCCACTGCGTCAGCCAGACCGCGACCGTGTCCGGTAAGGGTGGCGCCAGGCTCAGGTTGTTGACCGTCGTCTTCACTCGGTAGCAAGGCGTTCCAGCCGGATGACAGTTCGCCGGCGTCGGCTGCGAGAAACTCGAGAAGAGGATGTCGAGGTTCGGGTCGCTGGCAAGGCTGATGCCGTTGGTCTCGCGCTTGCCGTCGCCGGCCGGGTCGCTGGCCGCGTTCAGAAGGATGGGGTCGCCGTGGACGGGCGAGCTGCTCGTGAACAGACCGGCGCCTCCGTTCTGCTTCACGTACATCCCGTGCGGAGCGAAGGGCTCATCCGGGTTGTTGGAATCGGCATAGGCGATTTGCGCCTCGCCCCGATTCCCGACGCGCAGCTGCAGGAAGTCGCCCAGCGTGCGGTCGCCGCACTGACCGCCGAGCACCGTCTGGATCGTGCCCTTGTGGACGTAGTGTTCGCCCGCCAGGATCGGCGCGGTGAAAGTCGGCGAGGCCGAATGGCCGTTGAGCGTCTGCACCATGTAGAGGCTCCAGATCCCGTTCGTCGCATCCGGCCCGCCGTGGCCGCCGTTGTTCGTGCCGCAGGTTGGATAGTTCGGGTCGGCCATTGCGGGCGTGCCGTACCAGGCGATGTCGACGCGTCCGTTGTCGCCCGCAGCGACCCACGCGAAGACATTGTTATGCAATCCCGGCGTCGGGATCGTTCTGGGCGTGGACCAGGTCGAGCCTTCGTTGGTCGAGTAGCTGTATTTGAGAACGGTGTCGCCGGTGATCTTGCAGCTGAACGGGTCCTGGGGGGCCTGCTCCCAGACGGCATACAGGTTGCCTGCATTGTCGATTGCCAGTGTTGGGAAGTTGCCGCCGGTCTTCGCGGTGGGGCACATCCCGCCCGTCGGAATCGTGCCCAGCGTGGCCACCGGGAGGTCGTCGCAGTTCAGGCCGCTCGGGTCGCTCATATTTGCCAGTGGCACTCCGAATAGGACCGGGAAACAGCGCCCGATCAGGATCCGGCTGAACGTCGCGTCGTCGTGGATCACGTAGACGTGCTTGACCGCAACCGGGAGGGTCGCGGGGATGTGGGTCACCTGATCGAGCTTGCCCGTCTTAGTCGCGACCGGGCTGACCTCGTCGTTGCCCATGATTCCCTCATCGCAGCTGGACGGAGCGCTGACCTTGTATCCCGGACCGAATTGTATGCCGGCGGTTGCGCCTCCGGCCATTGTCGGCGAGCGGTACATCGCGAGCACGTTGTTCACGAAGCCCGAGACTGGACACATGACCGCGCCCGGCCCAATCTCGTCGTTGGCGAGGTAGATGTTGTGGCCCGCGCCGTTGTCGAGGCCGGTCCCCGTCCTGGGATTCCCGTCGACCGCGTACCACTGGCGGTCGACCGCCGCGTCGGGCACGCCGGCTTGGCTGCAGACGAACGTGTCGCCGTCGTCTTCGGAGCGGGCGGTCGAGAAGTTGGCGAGCGTCAGGTCGTTGAAATAGAGGTCACCAACGCTGTCAACCGCGAGCTCGGTGTCGCCGCCGCCGGGGCATAGGAGGTCCGGCTTTCCCTCCTTGGCCGTCCCAGCCACGACCCACTTGAACGTCTTGCCGCCGTCCTCGGAGTGCCAGATCCAGCTCGTGTCCGAGGACAGGGAGCCGGGGACGCTCGTGTAGACGCGGTTCGAGTTCGTCGGGTCGAGACGAAGGTCCTGCTCGAAGCCGACGCCTTGGATGCCGCTGATCGTCGGCTGCCCGAACGTGGGCGCGGGTTGGGCAAGCAAGCCAGTGGACGACGACAGCGCGCCGAGCACGAGGGAGACAACCAACGAAGTGAGAAACGTTTTTCTTTGATGCGAGACGCCCATCTGTGTCCTCCTCTTCCGAGCTCTTCGAGAGGGCTCCGAACGCATCATTGGTGCCGCGTGCGGGAAGCCGCAATGAGGGGTCCCCCTCATTTTTCGTCGCGAGACACCCCAGCCTTGCCACCGAAACAAACGGCCTCCCAGGGCACGGGGCCCCGGAGGCCTTGACGGAGAACCGCTCCGGCGAAAGGCTAGGGAAGCACGGTCGGCCTTACTCGGGCGATGGGCTCGCGAGCGATAAGAGCGAGACCACGCGGGCTCTCCCCTTCTCACCCTTGGCGACGAGGCGATAGCCCCCGCTTTGAGTCGCGACGTTCCAGACGGCCATCGAATCGGTCGCCCGTGCGGCGACCGAAAGGTCTCCAAGCCTCGAAAACGGGATCTCCCTTCCGGGACGCACGAACCCAGTGATCCAGACGACCTTCTCCGCATCGTTCACGTTCAGCGCAACGGATCCGTATTCCGAGTCCTTGAGCGTCCATGCCTTCGTGCGTCCCTCTCCGCGTTCGCTTCTCTCTTCTTCCTCCGGCTCTCGCGCTTGCTGAACGGCGTGCGGCTCGAGCCGGGCGCGCGCGTCCGCGAGAGAGGAGCCGACATGGATCCCCAGGATCGAGTCGAGGACGCGGTGCCGGCTGCCTGCGACGTTGGGCGGCGACGCGAGCAGAACGAGCGGAAGAAGACAGAAGAGCCGGACCGGCCCCGCGCGGGATCCGGTCCGGGACGAGTGAGAGACCCAAGCAAGTCCCACGAGCATTACCGGTGAATCTGAATGTTTCCCTGGGAGAGGGTTCCCGAACGACTCGAAGCCCCCGCGCCGGTGATCACGATCGTGAAGGTATCGTTGGTTCCCGGCTCCCCGTTGTCCTGGACTTTCACCATGAACTGCGAGGGCCCCGCACCCACGTGTCCGGTTCCAGTGAAGGTGACCTCGTTGGGGCCGGTCTGACTGAAGCTGTCGATCGAATCCGAGACGAGATGGATGTCCTGATCCTGGTCGTGGTAGTTCAAGTGACCGCTCGGGGTCGGGTCCGCGTTGAACCCGAAGTTGACCGACTTGTCCAGGATGTTGCCGCCGCCGGTCACCTTGATGATCGGACGAAGGTCCGGCGTCGGGGTCCGCGTCGGAGTCGGCGGGGCCGGAGTCTTCGTGGGAGTGCGAGTGCCCGTCGGTGTTGTCGTTGGCGGCCCCGGAGTCGGCGTGCGAGTCGGCGGCGGGGTCGGCGTCGGTGGGACTCCACAGCTGATCGTGTATTGCGTTCCTCCGCGGGCGATGTCGCGCTTGGCGTTGGCTTGGGAGGTGAAGGTCGAACCGCGAAGGCCGACCAGAACCGAGCCCGGGCCGACGGCCGGGCCGTGTGTGACGAAGGGGTTCAGCTTGCTCGCGGCGACCTTGATGGTAATCAGATTATTGGCCGTGTCGAAGGCCCCGCTGTCCGCGTTGCCTTGCACCGTGTAACTGATGCTGCCGTCGGAGTTGCGCACAGCCGTGCCGAAGGTGAAGGCTCCAACCGACGGGTCGGTTGAAGCCCGAACGAAGAATTGGTCCCCACGGTCGGAGAGTCCGAACGTGTAGTCGCCCGTCGGGCTCAACTTGGAGTCCGGCGCATTGGCCGTGAAGTTCATCCTCCAGTTCTCGCCCGGGACGCCTCCCGGCGCGGCGGAGACCTTCATGGTGGCGACGATGACGGGATCGGTGGTGCCCTCGCAGGAGTACTTGATCGAGAGGATGTCGAGCGGGTCGTCCGTCGGGGTCACGACGAGAAGCCCGTCGGCGACGTCATGCAAGTCGTCCATGACCTGCTCGCCGTTGGGTCCGGGCGGTGCGGGAGGACCGGGTGGGAACCCCGACCCTGGGACCGGCGCCGGAACCATGCCCCCGTTGATGCTCGGCCCGGCGATCTGGCGCGTCACGAAGGTATGGCCGTCGAAGTCGTTGTGGTCGTCGGTGTAGTCGATGACGGCCGCTCCCGTGGTATCAAACGAGATCTGGAAGTAGTCGAGGAGGTTGCGGTTGGCGGTGCCCAGGGTCCCTCCCGTGGAGATGTTGCTGCCGTGGATGGAGTGGTCGCTCGCGATCACTTGGCGGAAGGTCGGCTGATCGGCCGTCGCATTCAAGCTCTGGGCGAAGAAGACCTTCCAGTCCGCGCTGTCGTTGTTGACCGCCGAGGAAGTCCCGTACCACGCGATTCCGACGGAACCCGGCGTGGGCCCGGTCTCCATCCAGGGCAAGAAGCTGGCCTTCGTGTCGGGTCCATCGCTGACCCGGACGCGCTGGCTCCAGGTGACGCCCTTGTCGGTCGAGTGCCTCAGGAATATGTCCTTCCCATCCGAGTAGACGACGTAAGCAGTCCCGTTTGGCGTCCCGTCGTCCGCCACCTTCACGACGAAGAAGATGTTTGCGACATTCGACTCCGTTGCGGCCTGGTTGCAAGCGTACGTGAGGGGTGCCAGGCCCGGGCCGGGCGGAGTGCCGACGCAGACTTGACCGGAGCTGCCGCTGACGTAGACGGTTCCCGTCGCCTGGTGCACGTCGATGTAGCCCGCCTGGCCGATCGCCCCGGCGGTACTGGCGGGTCCATAGGTCAGCCCGCCGTCGTCCGAGCGTTGGATCTGCGAGACGGCCGGCGCGACCGTGCGGTAGAAGAGATAAACGCTATTCGAGCCGAGGAACTCGAGCCATTGCCGGTCGTCCACCGGCGCGCCTCCCGGCACATTGCCCAGGGGATTCAGGACGAAGCTCTGTCCCCGATCGACCGAGTTTCCGACAGAGATGTTCGCGGCCACGAGGCTCGAGAATGCGAGGGTCGCGGGGTCGGTGGGGGTACCCAAACCAACCGCCAGATCCACGTCGCCGCCACCGTCGGCTCCCACAGACGTCTGGTCCATCCCAGTGAACGAATCCGGCTGCCCGCGGTAGATCGGATGACGCATGTAGGGGTCGTAGGTCCCGCTCGTCGGGTTCAGGTCGAAGTACCAGAGATCGACGCCGGCCGGCACGCCGCGGATCCCGACGACATAGTGGTTCCCGAACTTGTCCGTCCGGCTGCTCGGCTCTCCGTCGCGCGAGGCCACGGGCGCCCTCAGCATGACATTCGGACTGAACGAGATCCCCGTCTTCACGTAATTGGCGTTGCGCCCCTGGGGCTTGTTCTGAACCTGTGCGGTCCCGTGGAACTCATCGACGAGGGGTGGGACGGAGAAGTAGACGACGTGGACCGTGTAGATCCCGGTGCCGGTCGCGGCGGGATCGATCGTCGTCTGCTCGTCGGTCCCCGGAGCGCCGCCGTTTGCGCCCTGAGCCACGACAGGGCCACTGTTCGAATCCTTGTGGACGTAGAGGTCATAGTCGTCGGCCGGGACCGTCCACTGGATCTTGATCGCGATGACCTTACCGGTGTAGTCCCCCGGTGAGACGGTGAGCGTAAAGGTGTCGCAGTTGATCCCTTCGACGCAGGTGGCCTCTCCCGCCGAGCTGCCGCCGACCGCGGTTCCATCCCAGGCTCCCGTAAACGGCGCCACAGGCCCGGTTGGGCTGATCGTCCCCGAAGCAGGCGCGGCGGCGCGAGCGACGAAGACGACCAAACCGAAAATCGAGATCGAAATCGCGAAAGCGAGCCCAAACCGGAGCGTCACTCGCGTGAGTCGTCGAATCTTCTTGCTCATGGCTCCTCCCCGATGGGCTGGCGGCGCGGCGGTGCGCAGCACCGGCTTCCCATCCGATGGCGAGACTAGGAAGGCGCGCGGAAGCGCACAATGAGGCGAGCGCCTCATTTTCCCGGAGGGGAAAGCCTCAATCCGCGGGAACCCGGCACCTGCCGGAGTCTCCCCGGCTCAGGGCGACGTCAGGTGTCGGTCAGTGGAGCAGCTTGTGCTTGGCGGCGTAGCGGACGAGCTCGCCCGTGGAGTGGAGTCCCAGCTTCTCCATCAATCGCGTCCGATGGTTGTCCACGGTCTTCGGGCTGATGAAGAGCAGCTTGGCGATCTCGGCGTTATGCTTGCCCTCCACGACGAGCTGGAAGACCTCGCGTTCCCGATCGGTCAGCGTCCCGTAGGGATCTCCCGGCCGGTCGGAGTCGCGCTGATACGCGTCGGAGAGGGCCTTCGCGGCGTGGGGGCCGAAGTGCGCCTTCCCGGCCTTCAGCGCGCGGATCCCGGCGAGAAGCTCCGAGGCCGCGCCCTCCTTGAGCAGGTAGCCCGAAGCGCCGGCGCGGACCATCTGGAGGACGTATTCCTCGTCGTCGTGCATCGTCAGCACGAGGATGCGGGTGGAGGGGAGGGCCTCGCGGATCCGGCGCGCCGCCTCGAGGCCGTTCATCCGCGGCATACTGATGTCGAGAACGACGACGTCGGGGCGCGTCTTGAGCGCCTTCTCCACCGCCTCACTGCCTTCGGCCGCCTCCCCCACGACTTCCATCTCGTCGCTCGCTTTCAGGATCCCAACGAGACCCTGCCGGAGGATCGTGTGGTCGTCGGCGACGAGAACGCGGATGCGGCCCATCACGCCTCCGGTCCGCCCTCGGCCGAGGGCAGGGGGATCTCGGCCTCCACCATCGTCCCCGAACCGGGAGTCGAACGCACGGTGAACCGCCCATCGAAGAAGTGGACCCGGTCGCGCATGCCCCGCACGCCGGATCCGGACTCGTCGGCCGCCGAGAGGATCCGCGCCGCATCGAAGCCGCGGCCGCCGTCCTCCACCCGGACGCGGATCCGGCGGCCCTCCCGAGTCACCGCGACGGCCGCCGACCGCGTGCCCGCGTGCTTGACCACGTTGGTCAGGGCTTCCTGGACCAGGCGGTAGACGAGGGTTTCGACTCCTGGATCGGCGCGCGCCTCCTCGCCCTCGAGCCGTAGGTCGATCACGATCCCGGTCTTCTCCTGCAGCGTGCGGGCCAGCCAGCGCAGCGTCGGCCCTAGGCCCAGGTCGTCGAGCATCGGCGGCCTCAGGACCCGGGAGAGCTGGCGCACGTCGGCCAGGCAGGACTCGGCGAGCTCGCGGGCGGACGCGGCCTCCGGAGACAAAGACGGATCCCGCTCGGCAACGCGCTGCTCCAGCAGCTCGAGCTGGATCCGCAGGGCCGTCAGCGACTGGCCGATCCCGTCGTGGAGGTCGCGGGAGATGCGCGTGCGCTCCTCCTCCTGCAGCTTCAGCACGCCGCGCGAGATGCGCCGGAAGCGCCGCTCCGACTCGGCGACCCGCTCGAGGAGCGCCGAGTTTTCCGCCGTGATCCGCGCGACCTGCTCGGCGATCTGCCGGAGACGGTCTTCGCTCACGACCGGGATGCGGCGGGCGCCGCGCCTTTCGACTCGATCTCGCGGACCTCGGGAAGCGCGCGGAGCGCGGCCCGCTGCGGCTGGGTCAGTCCCTCCTCGAGGCGCTCGAGGGCGGCGAGGCCGCGTTCCCAGGCCGGCTTCGCGGCTTGCGTCTGGCCGCGCGCCTCCAGAGTTCGCGCCAGGAGAGCGTGCAGCCGGTAGAGTCCCGCTCCCCACCCGACCGCCTCCGCCTTCGCGAGGGCCCGACGCGCCGTGTCTTCCGCTGTCGCCGCCCGCCCGCGC
>JBASRI010000287.1:0-8829 GCA_049273755.1 Thermoanaerobaculia bacterium | reverse complement strand
GGGTGGGCCTTGGCCGGACCGGGAAACGCCATCGCGATGGGCTTCCTCGCGGCGGCAGCGACGGCCATCCCGGCAGCCAGCGTCGGCTTCCTCCGCGCCGGCGCCGACCCCTCGCGCTGTTACCTGGGAGTGTGCCTCGCCGGATGCGCTTTCCTGGCGGCGAGCTTTGCGGCGTCGGCGACAGGTCCCGGTCCGTCGGTCGCGGCGGAGGTCGCGGCGGCCTTCGACCAGAAGATCCCGTCCGCGGTCGAGTCCTACGCCCGATCGGGCGCGGACGCCGAGACAGTCGCTCGCTGGCGCCTGGCCCTGGAGGCCGCGCGCGACTTCTCGCGGCTCTATCTCTGGGGGATCTTCGGCGCGCTCTGGGTGCTGGGCGGCGCCGTGGCTTTCTACGGCGGAGCGAGTGCCGCCCGGCCGGCCCTCACGGCGACGGCCGTGCGCTTCGAAGAACTCCGCGTCCCCGCTTCGGCGGTAGGCCTGTTCGTAGCCGCCGGGGCGGCCTTCGGGCTGCTTCCGGGAGAGGGACGCCGCGTGGCGGGCAACCTCCTGCTGCCTCTCCTGGCCTTGTTTTTTGTGGCCGGCCTCTCTATCATCTGCCACTTCTTCCGGAGGTGGATCCGGGTCCGCATCCTCCGGGCGGGTCTCTACGCTCTGGCCGCATACTTCCCGATCAACGTGGGGGTTGCGCTGCTGGGGCTCTTCGACTGGTACGTGGATTTTCGCCGGCGAGGCGAGGGAGTCATCGACAAGTCATGAAAGTCATTCTGGCCGACGACGTCCGCGGACTCGGGCATCGCGGAGACACCGTCAACGTCAAGCCCGGCTACGCGCGCAACTACCTCTTCCCGCAGGGCGCGGCCTACGAGGCGACCGGAGGCAACGTGCGCCGGCTGGGCGAAGAGAAGAAGAAGTACGACGAGAAAATGCTCCGCGAGCAAGGTGTCGCCCAGACCGCTGCGAAGAGCGTGGAGGGCATCACCGTCGTCGTCTCCAAGAGGGCGGGCGAGGAGGGCCACCTCTACGGCTCCGTCACGGCGTCCGAGATCGCCGACGCGCTTTCTGCCAAGGGCGTCGAGGTGGACCGGCGCCGCGTCGAGCTGGCCGAGCCGATCCGGCGCCTGGGCTCGCACACGGTTCACGTCCGCCTTCACCGCAACGTGGTCGCGACGCTGACGGTCGAGGTCCAGGCCGCGAACCCCCAGGGCTCCTAGGCCCCGGCGGCGCTCAGCGCGGCGGCGGGGTCGGAGAGAACTCCGGCAGCTCGCCCTTCTTGGGCACGTAGAAGGGCTGCTGGAGTGACCACGGCAGCTTTGCGATCTCCTGGGACCGGGCGCTCCACTCCTCGGTCGGCTGCGAGCCGCTGACGAACGCGTCGAGCACCGGCACGGGCGTGTCGGCCGTGGCCTTCAGGCCGGTCTCGTAGTCGACGGGCGTGAAGACGACGTTGGACGGCACCTCGAAGTCTTCTTTGGGATCGATCAGGCCGCCGTCCTTCATTTTCTCCACGATGCGGATCCAGATGGGCAGCGCCACGCGGGCGCCGTCGGCGCCCTTGCCGATCGACTGCGTCTTCATGTCGTTGCCGACCCAGACGCCGATCGTGTAGCGCGGCGTTATGCCCATGAACCAGGCGTCGGTGAAGTCGTTGGTCGTGCCGGTCTTGCCCGCGATGTTGAGCTTCAGGCGCGCGGCGGAAGCGGCGGTGCCCCGCTGGGTGACGCCCTTGAGGATCTGGAGCAGTTGAAACGAGGTCTGCGGGCTCTCGACTTCGCGGGGGTCCGGATGCGTCTGCTCGAGGACGTCGCCGTCGGCGTCGGTGATGCGCTCGATCAGGTAGGGCGGAAAGGCCAGGCCCTGGTTCGCGAAGACCGCGTAGGCCGAGGTCAGCTCGAGCAGGCTGACCTCGAAGGCGCCCAGGGCGAGCGACGGGTACGCGCCGAGCTCCTGCCGCACCCCCAGGCGGTGGGCCGTATCGATGACGTTGCGCAGCCCGACCATCTCGGCCACGCGAACGGCCGGGATGTTGTAGGAGTGCTCCAGCGCCCGGCGGAAGGTCACGATCCCGTGAAACTTCCCGTCGTAGTTGCTCGGCCGGTAGGGAGGTTGGCGGGGGTCGATCACGATCGAAAGCGGGCCGTCGAAGACCGTGTCCGCCGCCGTGTAGCCCTGCTCGAGGGCGGTGAGGTAGACGAACGGCTTGAAGGCGGATCCGGCCTGGCGCAGCGCCTGTGTCGCCCGGTTGAACTTCGACCCCGTCCAGTCCGAGCCCCCGACCATCGCCCGGATGGCGCCGGTCGCGTTCTCGAGGATGAGCACAGCGCCCTCCTCGCGCGGGTCTTGGTCGAGCGCGAGCACGAACGCTCCGTCCTTGCCCTTTTGCACGGTGGCCGCGACGAGGTCGCCCGGCTTCAGGATCTTCGAGGCGGCGCGGGCGCCCGTCCATGCGACCGAGGCGTTGGGCAGCAGGTACGTGACGCGCCCCACGCGGACCTCCGCGCCCGAGGGTCCGACGTTCATGACGACGCCCCGCACCGCCGCGCCCTCGGTCGGGCGCACGCTCTCCCACGATGGATCCACGTAGGACTCGAGCGACCGGTAGCCCTCGGCCGAGAGGTTGCGCGGGCGTCGAAAGCCGTGCCGCCGGGAGAGCTGCCGCAGGCCCCAGCCCAGCGCCTCCTCGGAGAAGGCTTGCAACTCGGGGTCCAGCGTCGACTCGACGCGCAGCCCCCGCCGGTACAGGTCCTTCTCGCCGTACGTCTTCTCCAGGTACTGCCGGATCTCCTCGCAGAAGTACGGTCCCACGATCGACTCCTGGAGCGACGGAGAGGAGGGGAGCGGCTCGGCCTCGGCCGCGTTGCGTTGCCCGTCGGTGATGTAGCCGGCCGCCTGCATCCGCCGCAGCGCCGTCGCGCGCCGCGCCCGGGCCAGCGTGGGATTGCGGAACGGGGATTGGTCTTCTGGCCGCTGCACGATGCCCGCGAGCAGCGCGGCCTCGGCGAGTGTGACGTCGCGGACGCTCTTGCCGAAGTAGTAGCGGCACGCCGCCTCCACACCGTAGTTGCCGTGGCCCAGGTAGATTTCGTTGGCGTACATCGTGAGGATCTGGTCCTTCGAGTAGCGCCGTTCGATCTCGAACGCCACGAGCGCCTCGTTGACCTTCCGGGAGAGGGTCTTTCGCGGCGAGAGGAAGATCGCGCGGGCGAGCTGCTGGGTCAGCGTGGAGCCTCCCTGCGCATAGCCGCCCTGCTGGACGTTCGAGACGAGGGCCGAGAGGGTCCGCCGGACGTCGATGCCGCCGTGGTTGAAGAAGTTCTTGTCCTCAGTCGCGACGATCGCGTTGCGGACCACGGCCGGGATGTCGGCCCGCGAGATCAGGATCCGGCGCTCGATGGCGTAGCGGGCGATCGTGGTCCCGTCGCGCGCCGCGATCTGCGTGATGATGTCGGGCCGATAGGTGGCGAGCTCCGAGACGCGCGGAACGCGCACGAAGTTCGTGGCGAAGGAGCCGGCGGCCGTGCCCAGGAGGGCCGCGGCGGTCAGAGGCAGGATCAGGACGGCCGCGCGGCCGACGGTCTTCACCGGGCGATTGTGAGGCAAACGGCGCCGTTATGCTATAAGCGGCACCTCACCCGATGCCGCGTCCGACCCACCCCGGCCCGCCTCCTCGAGCCACTTCCGTCGGCAAGCCCGTTTCCTACCTGGAGGCCCAGGCGCGCGCCTCCGGGCGGTTCCGGCTCAAGACCGACTTCACGCCGCAGGGCGACCAGGCGCAGGCGATCGAGAAGCTGGTCGCGGGCCTCGCCGACGGGCGTTCCGACCAGGTCCTGCTGGGCGTGACGGGGTCGGGCAAGACCTTCACGATCGCCAAGGTCGTGGAAGCGATCAACCGCCCCACGCTCGTGCTCTCGCACAACAAGACACTGGCGGCCCAGCTCTACCAGGAGTTCCGCGGGTTCTTCCCCGAGAACGCCGTCGAATACTTCGTGTCCTACTACGACTACTACCAGCCTGAGGCCTACGTCCCCCAGACGGACACGTACATCGAGAAGGAGACTTCCCGCAACGAGGAGATCGACAAGCTGCGCCTCTCGGCGTCCAAGGCCCTCTTCGAGCGCCGCGACGTGATCGTCGTGGCGTCGGTCTCGTGCATCTACGGTCTCGGAGCCCCGGAGTCCTACTACGACATGCTCGCCTACCTCGAGGTCGGCGACACGCGGGGGATGCCGGCGCTTTTGGCGCAGCTCGTCGAGATGCAATACGAGCGCACGAGCCTGGACCTGACGCGCGGCATGTTCAGGGTCCGGGGAGATGTCCTGGAGATCCAGCCCGCCTACGAGGACATGGCGGTGCGCGTCGAGTTCTTCGGCGACGAGATCGAGAAGATCACGAGGACCGACCCGCTGCGCGGCACGGCGCTGCAGAGGGTCGATCGCCTCGCGCTCTATCCGCGCACGTTCTACGCGACGCCGCGCGAGACCCTGGGGCGGGCGATCGGCTCGATCCGCGTCGAGCTCGACGAGCGTCTGGCCGAGCTGACGAAGGCGGGACGGTTGCTCGAGGCGCAGCGCCTCCATCAGCGCACGATGTTCGACCTCGAGATGATCAAGGAGCTCGGCTACTGCAACGGGATCGAGAACTACTCGCGACACCTCTCGGGCCGCGCCGCCGGGGAGCCCCCGCCGACGCTGCTGGACTATTTCCCGGACGACTACCTCCTCGTGGTCGACGAGTCCCACGTCACCCTGCCACAGGTGCGCGGGATGTTCCACGGCGACCGGTCGCGCAAGCAGGTCCTGGTGGACTACGGCTTCCGCCTTCCCTCGGCCCTCGACAACCGGCCTCTGACCTACGACGAGTTTCGCGCACGTGTCCACCAGTCCATCGCGGTCAGCGCGACGCCGGCGGGCGAGGAGCTCGAGCGCGCCGGCGGCGAGATCGTCGAGCAGGTGATCCGCCCGACGGGCCTGCTCGATCCGGCCATCGAGGTCCGGCCGGTCAAAGGCCAGGTCGACGACCTCCTGGCCGTCGTGCGGGAGGCGGCCGCGGACGGCGAGCGCGTTCTCGTCACGACGCTCACCAAGCGTATGGCCGAGGAGCTGACCAACTACTTCACCGAGGTCGGCGTGCGCTGCCGATATCTGCACTCCGACATCGAGACGCTGGACCGCGTCGAGATCCTGGGCGATTTTCGTCGCGGCCTCTTCGACTGCCTGATCGGCATCAACCTTCTGCGCGAGGGGCTGGACTTGCCGGAGGTCGCGGTCGTGGCGATCCTCGACGCCGACAAGGAGGGCTTCCTCCGGAGCGAGACCTCGCTGATCCAGACCTCCGGCCGCGCCGCCCGGAATCTCAAGGGGCGCGTCCTCTTCTACGCCGACGCCATGACGGACTCCATGCGCCGGGCGATCGAGGAGACCGGGCGCCGGCGGGCAATCCAGGAGAAATACAACGCCGAGCACGGCGTGATTCCGGCTTCGATCGTTAAGCAGATCAACTCGCCGCTCGTCCGGATGGGCAACCTCGACTACTACGAGGTGTCGCTCCCGCCGCGGCCCGACCTTCCAGACGCCGACTCGATCCGAAAGAGGATCGCGGACCTCGAGAAGCAGATGAAGGTCGCGGCCAAGGAGCTGGATTTCGAGAGGGCGGCGGCCCTGCGCGACGAGATTCGCGGCTTGAGAGAGCTGGAGATCTTTCGAGCCTGATCTGAGTTTCCGCCGGCCTTCGGCCGGCGTTGCCTACTGCCGAGGGTCTGCCTCTGGTGGGCGGCTTGGCCGCGGCGTCGGGGAGGGCCTCGGCGCCGCCGTGGAGAGGGGCGTCGCGGCCGGTGTGGCGGGGGGCGGGTAGTGCTTTACGAAGATCCGCGCGGCGCGCTCGGAGGGGTCCTCCGAGGCGGCTCGGCTGTCGACCTTCGGCTTCAGGCCCTCCTCGACGCCCGCGGAGACCGAGATCGCCACTCCGGACTGTCCCGGCTTGGCGTACGGAGACCACGCCGCGGCGTCGGCGGGCCGCAGCCCGAAGGGGATGTTGCAGGGAATCGCGCCGTTGCAGCGCGCGAGGGGCACCAGTTGCGCCTGCGCTATGGACGCGAGCGCGAGCGAGGCGGCCGTGAACAGGAACCGGTGGACCATGTCACAGCCAGTGGCACGCGCGCGCGAAGCCGGCGAAGATCAAGAGCAGCGCCGCGACGGCCGCCACCCAGACCGCCGTCCGCGACCTGGCCGCGAGCGGTCTCTGCCGCGTGTAGAACCCGGTCTGCCAACGCTCGATCTCGCGCCCGCACTTCGGACACACGGGGGTTCCGGGCTCCACCGGCGTGTAGCAGTACGGACACTCGTACATCGGCATGACGGCATCATACCGAAGCGGGAAGCCGTTGACGCGAACCGGGTTAAACTGATTTCGTGGTCGAGCGTCGCGCCCCCGAAAACCTGCCCGATTCGCCGGGGGTCTACCTGTTCCGAGGGGACAAGGGCAAGCTCCTGTACGTCGGGAAGGCGCTTTCCCTCAAGAAGCGCGTCGCCTCGCACTTCAGCGGCGATTCCGATACGAAGACCGCCGCCCTCCTGCGTTCCTTCCGGGACATCGAGACGATCGTCACGAACACCGAACTCGAGGCGCTGCTTCTCGAGAACACTCTCATCAAGAAGCACCGCCCGCGCTACAACATCTGTCTCCGGGACGACAAGACATACCCCTACGTGAAGATCACGACGGGGGAGGCCTGGCCCCGCGCGCTCATCACCCGGCGGGTGCAGGACGACGGGCACTCCTACTACGGTCCGTTCTGGGGCGGCCTGGCGCGGCGGATCATGCGGCTGGTCACACGGCACTTTCAGATTCGCACCTGCACGCTCGAGATCGACGGCAAGCTGCCTCGCCCCTGCCTGTACTACGACCTGCACGCGTGCCTGGGGCCCTGCGTCGCCGGTCTGACGACGCGGGAAGCTTACGCGGAGGCGGTCGCAGACGTGGTTCTCTTCCTGGAGGGCCGCAACGCCGAGCTCGAGGAGCGCCTGGAGGCGAAGATGCAGGCCTCGTCGGACGAGCAGAACTTCGAGATGGCCGCCGCCTACCGGGACGCCCTGCGCACGATCCGCGACGTCGCCGAGCGGCAGGTTGTCCAGTCGATGAAGGGCGAGAACGTCGACGTCTTTGGCTTTTTTGAGTCGGGACAGGACGTGGCCGTGGTGGTTCTCGTGGTGCGCGGCGGCGTCCTGCAGGACCGGCGCGACTTCTTCTTCGAGAAATCCCAGGAGCTCGACCCCGCGCGCTTTCTCGAGGCCTTCCTGCCTCAGTTCTACGACGCCAACCCGTTCCTGCCCGAAGAAGTTCACGTTCCCGTGGCGATCGAGGCGCCCAAGCTCCTCGAGGAATTCCTGACCGGGCGCCGGGGAGCACGGGTGACCGTGCGTGTACCGCAGCGCGGGGCTGCGGCCGATCGCGTCCGCCTGGCGGCGGTCAACGCGGGCGAGCGGCACCGGATCCGATTCCGGAGGACGGGCGGCGAAGAGGCCATCGCGGCCGAGCGTCTGGGGCGCGCGATCGGCCTCGCCGTTCCCCCGCATCGCATCGAGGCGTTCGACATCTCGCACACGCAGGGCACGGATAGCGTCGCCTCGCTGGTGGTCTTCGAGGACGGGAAGCCGCGCAAGGCCGACTATCGTCTCTTCAACATCGCTGCCCAGGGCTTGCTCGAGCCGGACGACTTTCGCAGCATGGCGGAAGCGGTGGAGCGCCGGTATCGCCGCGTGCAGGCCGAGGACGGGCCGTGGCCCGACCTCGTGCTCGTCGACGGCGGACGCGGCCAGCTCCAGGCCGCGATGGCGGCGCTCGACCGCCTCGGCGTCGAGCTGCCGATCGCGGGCCTGGCCAAGCGCGAGGAGGAGATCTGGGTGCCGGGCCGGCCGGAGCCGATCCGCCTCTCTCGCAAGGATCCCGCTCTCCAGCTCATCCAGCGCGCGCGCGATGAGGCGCATCGCTTCGCGATCACGCGCCACCGCCAGCGGCGCGGGAAGCGGATGCGCCAGACGGGGCTGACCGACATCCCCGGTGTCGGACCCGCGCGGGCTCGTCTTCTGCTGAGGCGCTTCGGATCGGTCAAGGGGCTCCGGGGCGCCGAACCGGGCGAGATCGAAGCGGCGGTCGGCCGCTCGACCGCACGGGCCGTGGCCGCCTATCTCCATCGCGAGGACGCGCACTCCGCATGAGGACCACGTTCGGTCCCGAGGGGGAGATCCGCGGGACGGACCTGCTTGCGGCGATGGTCGCCCTCTGGCGCGAGGGAGCGAGCGGCTCCCTCCAGTTCTCCCGCTCGGGAGCCATGGCCGGATTCGAGCTCGCCGGCGGCGAGGTCGTCGTCGCGTCCTCGTCCGACTCCCGTTTCGAGACCGCGGCGATTCTGGTGCGCGCGGGCAAGCTGGAGGCCTCCGCGCTCGAGCGGCTGTCCGCGCAGGAGGGGGGCGACCGCGCGCGGGTGGCCCTCCAGGCCGGGCTGCTGACGAAACGGGAGTGGCGCTGGGGAGAGAAGATCCGAGCCGTCGAGGTCCTCTCGGACCTGCTGACCTGGCTCGAGGGCGATTACACCTTCTTCCGCTCGACACTGCGCGAGCCGGGCGAGTTTCGCCTGACGATTCCGCGCCTCGTCCTGGAGCTGTTTCTCCGATCGCGGGACCGGGGCCTGGTCCTCCACTACCTCGGCGGGGCGGACGTGCCGCTGGTGCGCGCGACGAGCTTCGAGAGCGAGTTCGCGACCTTCGGGCTGACCTCGGACGCGGAGTCGGTCGTCCAGCTCATCGACGGAAAGTCGACGGCCGCCGAGATCGCGAG
>JBASRI010000282.1:0-1710 GCA_049273755.1 Thermoanaerobaculia bacterium | reverse complement strand
GCTGGTGCTCCGCCGGCCACGGGAGCGCGAGGAGCCGTTGCGCTTCACGATCATGCCCCCGGCCGGCCAAGGTTTTCTCGGGGCAGTCGTGCTTTCTCCGGACGCGCGGCGCGTTCTCCTCTGGCTGCAGGACGCGGGAGGGAGAACCTCGATCGCGCTCCGCTCGCTCGACAGCCTCGAGATCCGCCGAGTGCCGGGCACCGAAGACGCTCGAGGCGGCTTCTGGTCGTTCGACGGCCGCGAGGTTGCGTTCTTCGCGGAAGGGAGGCTCAAGCGCGTCGGCGCGGACGGCGGTCCCGTTCAGACGATCTGCGAAAGCGGAAGCGGGTTCTACGGCGCTTGGAACCGCGACGGCACGATTCTCTTCACTAAGGTGTTCGGCGCTCCGATCGTCGCCGTCTCTGCATCGGGTGGCATGCCGCGTCCGGTCACGGCGCTCGATGCGGCCCGAGGCGAGGTCGCCCACTTCCATCCGGCCTTCCTTCCGGACGGACGACACTTCGTGTTCGTGGCGCGGAACATCGATCCGGAGAAGACCTCCGTCATGCTCGCCTCGCTCGATTCCAAGGACGTCCGCCGGCTCTTCCATTCCGATTCCGATGGTCTCTTCACGGAACCGGGCTATCTTCTGTTCGCACGGGACAACGCCCTCTTCGCGTGGAGGTTCGATCCCCGCTCTCTCACACTCTCCGGCCAACCCGAACCCGTGGTCGAGCGGGTCCGTTACGGGACGGAGGACAATCTCCTCTCGGTCTCGGCGGTCGGCAACCGCATGGCCTATCTGCCGTGGTCTATGCGGCGCCGGCTCGTTTGGGTGGACCGCAAGGGGCGCGAGCTCGGCACGCTTGGCGAGATCGGGGGATACGAAGACGTTCGCATATCGCCGGACGGCCGAAGGGTCGCCGTTTCGCTGCGCGATCCGGCGCACGGCCAGAACCAGGACGTCTGGGTCCTGGACGCCTCCCGCGGGACGGCCTCACGGATCACCGCCGAGCGCACTGACGAGTTCGACCCGGCGTGGTTCCCGGACGGCGAACGGTTGGCCTACGTCTCCGATCACGTCGGCTTCTACGATCTGTACGAGCGGCCGGCGAGCGGAGGCGCCGAGAAGCCGCTGGTCCAAACGAAACAAGACAAGATTCTCCCGACGGTGTCTCCCGACGGGAAATCTCTGCTCTACTCCGCCTCCGAGGGCGCCAATTTCGCTCGCGTCCTGAGCCCCATTTCGGGGAATGGGGCTTCCGTTCGACTCAGCAACAACGCGCGATTCTCGGAGGAGCATCCCGCGATCTCACCGGACGGCCGCTGGAGCGCGTTCGACTCCAGCGAGTCCGGACGGAAGGAAGTCTACGTGCAGCCCCTCCCGGAGGGTCCCAAGCGTCAGGTGTCGATCGGAGGCGGGCAGACGCCGGTCTGGAACCGCGACGCCTCGGAGCTCTTCTACGCAGCCCGAGACGAGATGCTGATGTCCGTCGCCATCCGCGCGTCCGGAGGCCGTTTTGAGATCGGAGAGCCGCAGCCTCTCTTCTCCCTGATGCTCGGCGTCAGCGGAGAGGTCCAATTTCCCCGCCATCCCTACGATGCCTCCCCGGATGGGCAGCGGTTCCTCGTGATCCGCCGCGCGCCGGACACCGAGCCAGACGGCGCGGTCGTGGTCACGAACTGGACGGCCGCTCTGAAGGGCGCGCGATGACACTCGCGGCGGGCAGT
>JBASRI010000279.1:0-1705 GCA_049273755.1 Thermoanaerobaculia bacterium | reverse complement strand
GGTCGAATCCGTGCCCGACACCCGGGACTGCGTGGAGCGCGTGCGGGCGACGCTCGCTCCCGACCCCCCGATCCTCGTCTCGGCCGGCGGCGCGATCCGCGAAGGGGCGGACGCCGAGCTCGACGGGCTGCGGAGCCTGCGCCGCGACGCCCAGGGAGCGCTGATGAAGATCGAGGCGGAGGAGCGGCGGCGCTCTGGCATCGCGACGGTCAAGGTGCGCTACAACCGCGTCTTCGGCTACTCGCTCGAGGTCGGGAACGCCCACCGGGAGAAGGTCCCGCCGGACTGGATCCGAAAGCAGTCGCTGGCCAACGCGGAGCGCTACGTGACGCCCGCGCTCAAGGAGCTCGAGGAGAAGATCCTGGGCGCCGAGGACGCCATCGCGGCGATCGAGACGCGCCTCTACGGCGACCTTCTCGCCGAGCTGGCCCGGGCCGCCGGCCGCATCGGAAAGGCGGCCGCCGCGGCGGGGGAGCTCGACCTCTTCGCGTGCCTCGCCGAGAACGCCCGCTTCGGCCGGTGGGTCCGCCCGAAGCTCTCGCCGTCGCCGAGGCTGCGCATCGTCGAAGGCCGTCACCCTCTGGTCGAGCCGCTGCGCCGGGAGGAGGTGTTCGTCCCCAACGACACGGACCTCGACTCGGCCTGCCGCATCCAGCTCGTGACCGGGCCCAACATGGGCGGCAAGTCCACGTACCTGAGGCAGGTCGCCACGATCGCGCTGCTCGCGCAGGCGGGCTCCTTCGTCCCGGCGGCGAAGGCCGAGCTCTCGCTCTTCGACCGCATCTTCACGAGGGTCGGAGCGGCGGACTACCTCTCCCGCGGCGAATCGACGTTCATGGTCGAGATGCTGGAGTCCGCCGCGATCCTCCGCGAGGCGACGCCGAAGAGCCTCGTGATCCTGGACGAGGTCGGGCGCGGGACATCGACGTTCGACGGGCTCTCGATCGCCTGGGCGATCCTCGAGTATCTCCACGACACGCCCGAGAAGGCAGCGTTCGTGCTCTTCGCGACGCACTACCACGAGCTGACCGAGATCGCGCTCGTCAAGCCGGCGGTCGTGAACTCCACGATGGCGGTCCGCGAGTCCGCGGGCCGCGTCGTCTTTCTCCGCAAGGTCGTGCCAGGGGCCGCCGACCGCAGCTACGGCATCCACGTGGCCGAGCTCGCCAGTCTTCCGCCCGAGGTCACGGCGCGGGCCCGCGAGATCCTCGCCAATCTGGAGAAGCAGGAGCTCGACGTCCAGGGCGCGCCCGTGATCGCGCGAAGGCAGGGCGAAAGCGCGGGAAGCGGCCAGTTCCTGCTCTTCTCGGCCGAGGAGGAGCTCGCGCTCGAGAAGCTTCGCGCCGCCGACGTGGATCAGCTGACGCCGGTGGCGGCGCTGTCGCTGCTCGCCGCGCTGCAGCAGCGGCTCAAGGGCAAGTGAGCTCAGGCCTGTTCGTCGTCGGCGTCTCCGGCCCCGAGCTGACCGGACGCGAGCGCGAAATCCTCGCCGCGAATCCGCCGTTTGGCGTGATTCTCTTCCGTCGCAACCTGGAAAGCGTGGAGCAGCTCCGGAGCCTCATCGCGGACGTGCGCGGGCTCGGCGCGCGGTTCCTGTTCCTCGATCAGGAGGGCGGCCCGGTGGACCGGCTGCGCGAGCTACTCGCTCCGGCGCCGTCGTTCCGGCGGGCGGCGGCGGCCGGGGCGACCCGACGCGCGGGGGAGC
>JBASRI010000278.1:0-4600 GCA_049273755.1 Thermoanaerobaculia bacterium | reverse complement strand
GCCGAGGAGGCGGGGGAGCGTCGCGAGGAGGCGGTCGGAGCCCTCGCGCGCTCCCTGGCGGGGGCGTGCCGGCACGGCCGGCGGACCGGCGCGTGAGAACCGAGGGCGAGTGCCTGAAGCTTCTCCGGCGGACGAACCTGGCTGCGGAGACACTCCAGGAAATCCTCTCCGACCGAAACGCCCGGAAGTTCCACGCGGTTCGGATGGCTCTCACCGCCCATCCGAAGACGCCCCGGGGCGACGCCCTGGCTCTCATGGCGACCCTCTTCTGGCGTGACCTGGCGCACCTGTCGGCGGACTCCCGCGTCCATCCGGTCATCCGGCGCGCTGCGGACCAGGACCTTCTGCGGCGCCTTTCGGAGATGGCGGTGGCGGAAAAGGTGGACCTGGCCAGGACCGTGGGGCGCGGGACTCTCCTGGCCCTGCGGCTGGATCCGGACACGCGGGTGCTGGCCTCCGTCCTCGAAAACCGGTTCACCATCGAGGCGGACGTCGTCCAGGCCGCCGTCCAGCCGACGGCTTCGGCCGACGCCCTGTCCTTGATCGCCTCGCACCCCCGCTGGGGACTCCGTTCGGCGGTCCGAAGCGCTGTGCTCCGGCACACAAATCGGCCCGACGGCCTCGCACTGGCCCTCCTGACGAGGGCGAGCCTCGAGGATCTTCGGGGGGTCAGAGACTCCCCGAGGACCTCGGCGCTGCTGAAAGCTTGCGCGGAAAGAGTTCTTGCGGAGCGTGCCGCCGAGGACTAGCATCAAAGTCCGCAACCCTGGGAGACGAATGATGGGCGAGACACCGATCCTGACGTTCGGAGAGGAGCTCCGTAGAGAGAGGCTCATCCGCGAGGTGTCGCTCGAGGAGATCTCGGCCTCGACGAAAATCTCGGTCCGCCTCCTGACCGCTCTCGAGAAGAGCGAGATCGTCAAACTGCCCGCCCCCGTCTTCACCCGTGGCTTCATCCGCGCATATTCCCGCCATCTCGGGCTGGACCCGGACGAGATGGTCAATGCGTATCTCGCCGACGTCGCTCCCGAAAAGGGGCGCGACGCCGCGCCAGCCCGCAAGGGACGGATTCGCTCGCGCTTCTTCCGCGGCCGGCGGGCTGCGGCCGGCACGATCGTCGTCAGCGTGACCGGCGTGCTCCTGCTGCTGGGCCTCATCGCGCGCCCTGAGCGCCGCGGCGTTCCTGTGGCGGCGGGTCCCGCGCGCCAGGTCGAGTCCGTGTCGTTCAAGAACGTGGCCGTGTCGCCCGGGCCGGCTCCCGCGATCCGCGAGGAAGTGCCGGAACCGCGGCCGTCCGCGACGCCGACGGGCGTGTCCATGGTTCTCCAGTACGAGCAAGACTCCTGGACGGAAGTCTCGGCCGACGGCGCCACGGTCTTTTCCGGTCTGATCCGGCGCGGCGAGTCCCGCAGCTACGAGGCGCGTCAAGGATTCCGACTGACGCTCGGCAACGCCGGGGGCGTGCGCGTCACGGTCGACGGGCGCGCGCTCGAGCCGCTCGGCAACGCAGGCCAGGTCGTGCGCGACCTCGCCGTGCCGGGCCCGCGCCTGACGCAGAGCTAAGCGCCCTCCCCGCTCCCTTGGCCGATACCGATACCCCGACCTCGGCCGAGCCCAAAGACCTCGTCTCCATCGTTCGGTCCGCGGACGCCCCGCGCGACTTGCGTCTCTTCGCGGCGCGGGGGCTGCTGCCCCTCGAGCGCGACGACCGCATGCGGGCGCTGCTGGCCGTGGTGGGAGATCCCGACCCCGACATAGGCATCCCCGCCGGCGAGACCTTCCGGCACCTCCCCCCCGACGACCTGGTCCGCTTCCTCGAGGAGGGAGGGCCGACCCCGCAGGAGATCGACGTCATCAGCCGCAGCTGCGAGGACTCGTTCGTTTTCGAGAGGATCATCCGCCACCGGGACACGGGAGACGAGACGCTGCTGCGCCTGGCGGGGACGGTCACGGGAGCCCCCCAGGAGGCTCTCGTCGTCAACCAGGTTCGGCTGCTGCGCCAACCGGCCCTGATCGACGCCCTGCTCGCGAATCCCGGGCTCGCCGCCGACGGGCGCCGGCGGTTGAACGAGCTGCGCGAGGAGTTCTTCGACAAGCAGGAGCGCCGCCGCGAGCAGGAGCGGCTGCGCCAGGAGGAGGAGGAGCGGCGGGCGCGGCAGGAGGCGGAAGGAATCGTCTTCGAGGAGGCCGCCGAGTCGGTCGAAACCTCCGGAGGCGAGCTGCACCTCGGGGAAGCGGCCGCCGCCGAGGAGGACTACTCGTCGGCCAACCTCGCCCAGGTCTACCGGCGGATCTCGGTGATGACGGTCAAGGAGAAGTTGGAGGTCGCCCAGAAGGGAACCAAGGAGGAGCGCCGCATTCTCATCGGAGACGTCAACAAGCTCGTCAGTCTCGCGGTCCTCGGATGCGAATCGCTGACGCCGGCCGAGATCGAGGCCTTTTGCGCCATGCGGCACATCCACACGGAGGTCTTCCAGGAGATCGCGTCGACGCGCGAGTGGATCAAAAGGCCCAAGATCCAGCTCGCGCTGGTCTACAACCCCGCCGTTCCTCTGAACGTCACGCTGCCGCTGGTGAAGTACCTCGGGATGCGCGACCTGCGCAACATCACGCGGGACCGGAATCTCCCCGAGGGCGTCCGGCTCTCGGCGCGCAAGATCCTGTTCGAAAAAAGAGGCTGAGGGCGCCCCTCGCGGCGGACCACGGGGCCGCCGCTTGCCGGGGGAGGGGCTTTCCCATATGTTAGTCTTCCTTGAAAAATCCCGCTGCGCGGTCGAGGTTCCAACACGATGTCCCGAGACGTTGACTACTACGGGCTCCTCGGCGTGGCGAAGGACGCCAGTGCAGCCGAGATCCGGGAGCGCTTTCGCACGATCGCGCGGGGGGCCCACCCGGATCGCGCTCCGGCCGCGAAGAAGGCCGAGGCGGAAGCCAAGTTTCAGGAGTTGACCGAGGCCGTGAACGTTCTGACAAGCCCCGAGCGCCGCAAGGCGTACGACTTCGACCGGGCGGCCGCCGCAGGCGGGGCCGACGGCGACGCGGTCGCGCAGAACTACGTTACGCAGGGAATCGCGGCGTACAAGGATCGCAAGTTCACCGAGGCCGCGGGCAATTTCCAGATCGCCGCGCGGCGCGACCCCAAGGACGTCAAGGCGCAACACTACCTGGGGCTGGCCTCCGCGCGGGCGAACGACATGCGGACGGCGGTCAAGGCGATCGAGGCGGCGCTCGCGCTCGAACCCCACAACGGAACCCTTCTCAAGGACGCCGGCGCGATCTTTCGCCAGGCCGGTCTGCTGCTGAAGGCCGAGAAGGCCTACCAGGAGGCGCTTCGCTGGGACGCGTCGGCGGGGGACGCGCGCAAGGCTCTCGAAGAGATCCGCGCGCAGCGGTCCCGAGGTTGAGGGAAGTCGGCGCGATGGCGGGGATCGAGGCATTCGGGCTGACGGACGTCGGAAAGAAGCGCAAGCACAACGAAGACGCCTACGCGCTGGACGAGACCGAAGGCCTCTTCATCGTGGCCGACGGCATGGGCGGCCACGCGGCCGGCGAAGTCGCGGCGAAGATCACGGTCGAGACCATCGGGGAGTTCATCGCGGCGACGCGCCAGAAGGAAGAGGCCACCTGGCCCTTCAAATACAACCACGAGCTGGCCTTCAACAGCAACCGCCTGGCCATCGCGATCGAGAAGGCCAACGAGCGCGTGATGTCGGCGGTCGCGGCGCAGCCGTGGCTGAAGGGTATGGGAACGACGGTTGTGGCGGGGCTGCTGAACGAGAAGGTCCTTTCGCTCGCCCACGTCGGCGACAGCCGTGCGTATCTCTACCGAGACGGCGAGCTCACGCGCCTGACGGACGACCATTCCTGGGTCCACGAGCAGGTGTCCGCCGGGATCCTCACCGAGGACGAGGCGAAGACCCATCCGCTCAAGAACGTCGTGACCCGGGCGCTCGGCGGAGGCCCGTCTGTGTCGCCGGACTTGCGCGAGATGGAGTTCTCTTCCGGCGACGCGTTCCTCTTCTGCTCCGACGGTCTGACGACGATGCTCTCCGACGAGGAGATTCGCGACTCGGTCGCGGCCGACGAAAAGAAAGACGCGCAGGCCCTGTGCGAGAACCTCGTGGGGCTGGCGAACGAGAAGGGCGGGGTGGACAACATCACCGTCGTTTTCGTGCGCATCACCGACCACGCCGGGACCTCCTCAGAGGACAAGGAACCCCCCTCGAGAAAAGCGGCCTCCAAGGCGTAGACCCCTCCAACGGCGCGGTCCCGAAATCCGTAAACCGTTTGACGCGTTGAAGCCCGAGGACTACCCTCACGAAATGGCGATCGCCCGCCGGTTCGGACTGCTTCGCCCGGGCATCCTCCCGGGATGCGCCATGGGGCTCCTCTTCCCGGCCTTCGCAGCGGGGATCTCGCCGGTTTCCGACGACGCGTTTCTCCGGCAGGCCGTGGCGGCCTACGTCGGCGCAAGCACGGCCGCGTCGAGCTCCGAGGAGGACACCTGGACGCTGGCGGCCGCTCCGCTGCTGGATTTTCGCGCCCATCCGGCCGCCCTCGGGCGGCTCTGGCTCGCGGAGGTCGCCCGCGGCGCGGGCGA
>JBASRI010000276.1:0-8043 GCA_049273755.1 Thermoanaerobaculia bacterium | reverse complement strand
GCTGGTGGCCCATTACCCCGATCGGCCGGAGCTCGTGGCAAGCTGCATCGCGCTCGCGCGCGAGGAGCTCCACCACTTCGAGGAAGTCGTGCGCCGCATCGCCGAGCGGGGACGGACCCTGGGACCGGACACGCGGAGCGTCTACCTCGGCCGGCTCGCGCGCGAGTACCGCCAGGGAAGGGACGCCTACTTCCTGGACCGGCTCGTGACGGGCGCGATCATCGAGGCGCGGGGCTGCGAGCGCTTCGGCCTCGTCGCCGCGGCGCTGCCCGCCGGCCCCCTCAAGGACTTCTACCGGGACCTGGCGCGCTCCGAGGTACGCCACCAGGAGACCTACCTGGATCTGGCCCGAGCGTACTTTCCGACAGCGGACGTCGAGGCGCGGCTGGAGGAGCTCCTCGACGCGGAGGCCCGCATCGTGAAAGAGCTGCCGATTCGGGCGGCGTTGTATTGACCGGCAGAGAACGAAGTTCACTGCCGGTCATCCCGAGGAGCGCAGCGACGAGGGATCCCTTTGAAGCCGCCGCAATCGCTCGAAAGGGATCCCTCGCTGCGCTCGGGATGACAGGGGGGTAGGCTCCGCCTGTGCTGCCCAAGGCTCTCTCCCAGTATCTCGGGCGCCACGCCGAGCCGGAAGCAAGCCTGGCTGACGTGATCGACGGCGCCTTCGGGCATGTCCTGGTCGTGCCAGCGTACGGCGAGAGAGAGAGTCTCTTCGAGACGCTGGGGTCCGTGCCCCGCGGTCCGCGTGGCGAAACCCTGATCGTCGTGGTCTTGAATGCACGCGAGGACTCGCCCCAGGCCATCCACGAGGCCAACGCGGCCGCCCGCGAGCGCCTGAAGGCGGAGGCGAAGGCGGCGCGGGAATTGCCGGGCGACCACCCGGCGGTGGATCTTGCGTACCCGAACGGCCGCGCCCTTCTCGTCGACCGGTCGCAGCCCGGCCGCTTCCTGCCGGAGGGGCAGGGGGTCGGGCTCGCGCGCAAGATCGGCAACGACGTCGCCCTGCGTCTCTCGGCCGCCGGACGGCTAGCGGCAGGCTGGATCCACAACACCGACGCCGACGCCGTGCTGCCAAACGACTACTTCGACCAGGCCGAGCCCCTCGGCGGCGACGATCTCGCGGCGGCGATCTACTTCTTCGAGCACCGCTTCGCCGAGGACGAGGCCCTCGCGCTGGCGGCCCGGCTCTACGAAATGTCGCTGCGCTACTACGTCCTCGGCCTGGCATGGGCGGGTTCGCCCTACGCCTACGAGGCGATGGGCAGCTGCATCGCCGTGCGCCCGGCCGCCTACGCCGCCGTGCGCGGCTTTCCGCCGAAGAACGCCGCCGAGGATTTCTACATCCTGAACAAGCTCGCGAAGGTCGGCGCGATCGCCCGGCTGGGCGGCACGCCCGTCTCGCTCGATGGCCGCATCTCGGAACGCGTGCCCTTCGGGACGGGTAAGGCCCTTTCGCGTCTGACCTCGAAGGCGAAGGCGCTGGCAGGCTTCCGCCTCTATCATCCGGCCGTCTTCGCCCATCTGGCCGCGTGGCTTCGGGCCCTCTCGGCCATTGCGGCCTCCGGCGGCACGCTCGACGCCGCCCTCTCGGAGCTGCCAAGCGGCAACCCGTTCTTTCGCACGGAACTGCTTCTCGAGTCGCTCGAGCGAATGAAGGCGTTCGCCGCGGTGCGGCAGGCCATCGAGCGCTCGAAGGGCGACCCACGAACGATGCTCCGGCATTTCCACACCTGGTTCGACGCCTTTCGCACCCTCAAGCTCGTGCACGCCCTCCGAGACGGCGGCCTCCCGTCGATCGGCTGGCGTGAGGCGCTCGCCGAAGCGCCCTTCACAGGGGTTTCTTCCTGGACGGTGGAGGATCCGGAGCCTCTGCGCAGGACCCTCGCAGCCGCCGAGCTTCGTCTTTCGGAGACGCCCGCGGGCGTGCCCGCGATCCTGGGCGCCTGAGCGGGAGCTCCGGCCTCAATCGAGCGAGCAGGCGCCGGGGCCGCGCGGATCGCCGCAGGAGCCGCAGCCCTCCGGCGCTTCGGAGGCCCCGGAGGCGCCGCCCGAACCTACCGCGAAGGCCGACAACAGCTTCTGGAGCTTGCGGCTTCCGCAGCCCGGGCAGCGGGGCTGGGAACCTCCCAGGACGACCTCCTCGAATCGCTTCCCGCAGTCGCGGCAACGGTACTCGAAGAGGGGCATGCTCGCATTCTAGAACGGATACCCGATCGACAGCAGGATGCGGCCCTTCTCTTTGGTCGTCAGCCCCCGCTTGAGCACGCAGGGCGAGGGATCGCAGGGCGAGCCGTCCGCCTGGACCGTGGACGTGACCTCGAAGGGGATCGTCCGGGCGTCGACGGGAGTTCCGTACTCCAGACGCAGCGGGCCGATCGGCGTCATGTAATGGAGCCCGGCCCCGATCGACTGGCGCAGACCCGTCTCGCCCTCGATCCGGAAGTTGATGTCCCCCGCGTTTGTCCAGACCTGCGCGAGATCGTAGAAGAGGGAGACGCCGAGATTGCCGAAGATCGGCCGCCGGTATTCGAAGCTCCAGGCCATGAAGCCGTTGCCACCGATGATGCGGGGGCCCTCGTTACAGTCCCAGATCGCGAGGTCCGGGAAGGCCGCGGCGCAGGTGCCCGATCCGGAGCCCTGGTGCAGCCTGGCCTGGGTGTTGTAGTCCACCGTGACGCGCGGAATCCCGGCCAGATCGGTATCGAAGCCGCGGGCCGTCGTCGAGCCGCCCGCGTAGAAGCGCTCCGGAATGGGCACGGGCACCTGCGCCGCGAGATCGTACGGATAGATCATTCCCGCGCGCACGCTCGCGCCGAAGACGCCGCCGAAGACGCTGCGGAACCAGGCAAACTGTCCGGAGACCTTCCCGTACCGCGCGTCCGCGGACAGGAACGGAAAGGCGTACTTGCCCGCCAGGCTGGCGTAGTACCCGCGGTGCGGGTCGAGGATGTCGTCGCGGCGGTCCCACAGAAAGCTCGGACCGATCGCCGACTGATTGATCGGCTGATCCGACTTGGGGAACTTCTCGAGCTCGATCGTCGACAGGTCCTCGGGATTGGTCGGGCCGCTCCGCTGGTACTCGAAGCGCAGGCCCACCCGGAGATACCTCCGGAAGAACCGCACGGACTCGAGATATCCCCCGAGGCGATCGATGTTGATGTCCTGGATCGGCTCGCGCGACACGAATCCGACGATGTTGAGAGGCACGGTCGTCCCGAAGAGATACGGCTCCAGGAAGTTCAGGAACAGGTGGCCGCGCTTGGACAGAGGCGCGTACTGGGCTTCCACCGACGCCGACTGCATGAGGCCGAAGAGGTTGCGGTACGTGGCGCCGACGACGCCGAAGGCGTCGTTGCGGTTCTCCGTGGCGGCCGCCGCGTTCTGGTAACCGAAGCCATAGAGGAGCGAGAGCCGGCGGGCCTCGGTCACCGTGACGTCGACCGTGCGGGACTGGTTCTGCGGGTCCGCGGGCTCTGGCCGAACCTCGATCGTGCGGAAGACGCCGGTGCGCGCCAGGTTCTGCTGCGTGTCCGCGATCTTCTCCTCGGAGTACGGCTCGCCCTCCTTCCAGGCCACCTGGCGAAAGATCCGATCCGGATCGGTGATGGCGTTGCCGCGAAGGATCGTCTTCCCGAAGAACGAGCGCATTCCCTCCTCGACGCGATACGTGATGGCAACCTTCGCCCGATCCTCCGAGAGCGTGTAACGGTCCTGCACGGTCGCATCGCGCCAGCCGTTGTTCCAGTAGTAGTCCGTCAGCGCCGCCACGTCCTGCCGCACCGCGCTCGGGTTGAAGGGCGCGCCCACGCGCACGGAAACGATGCGGTCGACGTCGGCCGGCGTCAGGTGGGCGGCGCCCTGGACCGTGCGCTCCTCGACGTACGCGCGGGGGCCTTCGACGATGGCGAGCTCCACCTCGAGCAGACCGGGCTTGGCACCGTCCCGGACTACCGGCTTCTCGACCTTTGCGTCGATCCAGCCCTGCGTCTGGTAGTACCCGAGGATGGCGCGGACGTCTTCTTCCAGGTCCCGGTCCGACAGTCTCCCCTTCCCGACCACCGGGAGACCCTTCTTTCGCGTGACCATGAGCTCGCGCAGCGTTTTCTCCGGAACCGAGGCGTTGCCGCGGATCGCGATGGAGGCGACGGCGTACTTCGGTCCCGGCTCGACCGCCATCTTGATCACGATCGGGTCGCCGTTCTCGGCGACGGACGCGGAGACCTTCGCCCGGTAGTGCCCCGCCCGCTGGAGCTGGTCCTTCCGATCGCTCACCCAGAGCTCCAGGAGGCCGTCGTCGAAGCTCTGATCCTGCAGGAGGCCCAGGATTTCCTTTCGGGCAGCTTTCTCCTTGATCCCCGAGACCTGGAGCTCGTAGCGGGGTCCGGCGCTCACCCGGTAGACGGGGCGCAGTCGCCCGTCCTCGGTCGGCTCGGCGGCGATCAGCTCGGCGTTGGCCCGGAAGTAGCCCTCCTCCAGCAGGAAGCGGCGCATGCGATCGGCGGAAGCCCGCGCCTTCGCCTCGCTGTAGAGGCGGCCGATCCGGACCTTCCCCTTCTTCACGAGGACGGCTTCGGCGAAGGGCTTCGTCCCGCCGTCGAAGAAGGGCTCTGCGACGCGGGCGCGCTGGCCGGCGGCGATCCGGTAGACGATCTCGACGGAGAAGGTCCTGGGCTCGAAGGTGGCCTCGGGTTCGACGTCCGGATTCAAGTAGCCCTCGGTGGAAAGGCGGCGCTCCAACGCTGCTTCCCCGGCCTCGAGCGCGGAGGCGTGGAACGGATCCCCTTCCGAGATGCCCGCGGCGCGGCGCAGCTCCTCGCGCGACAGCGACGACTTGCCCTCGAAGGCGACTTTCGAGACGCGGTAGGCCTTCCAGAGGTGGACCGTCACGGCGACACCGCCACCCGGCGCCGGCTCCCCCGAGATCACGACGTTGGCGTAGCGCAGGGTCTTGAACAGGTTGCGGATCGTCGCGCCCGCTCCCGCTTCGGTCAGGGGGCGGCCCGCCTCGATCACGATCAGGTTCGTCACTTCTTTTCGGTCGACTTCGCCGTCGGCCGTGTACGCGACCGACTCGACCGTCCGGCCGTAGAGCTCGGGCGCGATCGCGGCCTCAGGCTCTTGCGCGGCGACGGAGGTGGCGGCAAAGGCGGCGACGAGAAGGGCGCAGAGCGTCCGGGCGCGCGTTCCTGCCATCAGAGCCGCTGGCGCCGCCGGAACGTCAGCGTCAGAATGCCGTTCTCGTCGCGGAGGAGCTGGACCAGGATCGTGTCGGTGGCCTGCCACTCGATGCGGATGATCGGGTCCTTGCTCGAGTCCAGCGCGATCGAGGAGGTCACCGAGAGGTCCTGCGTGATCTGCTTGCCGATCGTCGTGCGGAAGGTCGAGAGCGTGCTGCCCGCGAAGACGGGATCGATCTGGAAGCGGTCGAGCCTGAAGAGGCGCCGGGTACTCCGCGTCAGTCCACCCGTCACGGCGCCCGAGACGGCGCCGCCGGCCGCCGATACGAGCTGCCCCGCCGTGTCGACCGACGCGCGCGTGTCCGGGGGAACGCCCGAAAGAATCAGCCCCAGGATCGCGTCGTTGGAAAGCGGCGGATCCGACGTGAAGGTCGGTGTGATCCGCGGCCAGGTACCGACGAGCGAGACGACGAGGTCGTAGCCCTTGACCTCGGCCCGCGCCCGGATGTCGATGAACGGAGCGATGCGGGCCGTGCTCGCGAACGTGATCGTGCCGGACTCGATCTCGTAGCGGATGTCGCTGAAGACGACCCGACCGCCTTCGTCGAGAAGTACCTGGCCCAGCAGCACCGGATCCGCGAGCGTCCCGCGCGCCGTCAGGTCCACCGTTCCTGAGAGCCGCGCGAGGTTGTTGCGCACCTCCAGCGCCGCCGTGGAGACGATCCGGACGTCGAGCGAAGTCCGTTCCATCCACCGCTCGTGCACGGCCAGGCCGCCGCCCGGCCGGCTGCGGGAGAGCAGGTCCGAAACGGTGAGCTCGACGTCCTTCGAGTAGGTGCCGCGCAGCAGTGTGATCTGCCCGCGCAGCTCGTTGCTCTCGCCGTTGCCGCTGGCCACGAGGTCGGCGTCCACCATCAGGCGCAGGGAGGGGACCGCGCGGACCTGGATACGGCGGCCCTGAAACGCGAGCCGGAACTCCTTGAGAGCGGACCCTTCCAGCCGGAAATTGCCCGCGGCGAAGGCCTCCCCGTCGGAGACCTTGGCGCGGAGGCCTTCGATCTCGCCGGAGGAGCCGCTGACCCGCAGCGTCCCTTCGATCTCGGAGAAGGAATAACCGGCGACGCGGTATCTCCCGTTCTCGATGCGCACCGAGCCGTTCCAGACCGGCGCATCCAGAGTTCCGCCCGCGGCCACGTCGACCGCCAGCCGCCCGGAAAGCCCCAACTCCGGCGCCGCGATCCCCAGCACCACGGCGTCGGTCGAGCCGCGCAGCCGGGCCTCCAGCCCGGTCTTTTCGGCGGAGGTGTCGAGCGCGCCGTGCAGGGCCAAATCGATCCCCTCGCCGGTCAGTCGCGTCTCCTCGAGCGTGATGCGGCCACCTGCGATCCGGATTCGCGCGGGCGCGGCGGTGCGAAGAATCCCGGGGCGGTCCGGCAGGTCCAGACGGACCGTGGTCAGCTGGACCTCTCCCGACGGGCGCTCGCCGTCCCGGCCGGGCAGCGTCAACCGGCCGCTGCCGGCCAGCGCTCCGCCCACTCCCGCGGGCAGCGCGAGCGGGGTGAAGAGCAGGAGCGCCGCGAGGTTCGGCGCGTCCAGGTCGAGCTCGACGTCGCCGGGAGACGCGAAGGGACTGCCTCTGGCCTTCAGCGCCCACGCGTTCTCCACGGACACGGTCGCATCCAGCGCGCCGCGGGCGACCCGGGCGGTGAGCCTGGGCTCCCGGCCGGCCGGAATCGCATGGCCGAAGAACGTCGCGTTCGAGAGCGTGGCCGAGACCGAGAAATCCGGACGATCGAACGGGCCCGAGCCCGACAGCTCGAATGTTAGCGAACCCGCGACCTCGGGGCTGGCCTCATGGACCGCCTTGAGCGCCTGGATCGGGACCCCGTCGCCGGCCGCGCGCACCTCAAACGTCTTCTCGCGGAAGGCGATCGCGCCGCGGCCGCCCACCATGCCGCCTTCCAGATCCGCGCGAACGTCGTCGAGCTCGACTCTTCCGGGCTCGAGCGCGAGGCGCCCGGTCACGCGCGGGACCTTCTGGCCCCAGACGACGGCGTCCTGGAGCACCGCGACGCCGCCTCCGGAGACTTCGTCGGGAGCGTTGCCGGAGAGCGGGAACGTGCCCGTCACGCGCCCGGCGATCGGGTATTTCAGGTCCAGGTAGTCGAGGAGCCGCTGGACCGGGTACTCCTTGGCCGACACGGTCAAGTCGAGGTCGGGCTTGCCGCGCTGCCGGCGATAACGCGCCGTCCCCTCGAGCGACAGGGTCGCGCTGCCCTCGTAGATGCGGAGCGGATGAAACAAGAAAGCCCCCTCGTGCATCTCGGCGGATCCCCGCACGCTCCCGAAGAGCACGCCGGCGTAGCGGGCGCTCTCCGCCGAGACGCGAGCCGCGACGTCCGGATCGCTCCAGGATTTCGCGATGTGGCCCTGGATCTCGCCCGAGCCGCCCAGGCCCAGCGGCTTGGGCGATCCGCCCGAGGCGGCCGTGAAATTCTGGAAGATCCGGTCCACTTCGGCCAGGTCGCGCGAGCGGAGCTGAAAGTCGAAATCCGGCATCCACTGCCCGATGCGAAGGCCCCCGGTCATGTCCAGGGACGACGCCTGGAACCGGAGGGCGGTGGCCTCGAACCCGATGCGCCCGTCCACGACCGCCAGGGGACCGCCGCCCGAGACCGGGACGCCGAAACGCCCCTTCACCAGCGAGGCGGCGGGCCCGGGCTCGATCGCGAGCGTGGCGCCGCCGTTGGCGTGCTCGAGCCCTCCCTGCGCCCAGCGCAGCGACGCCGTCAGCGCCACCGCGCCGGAAAGCCCGGTTCCCGGCAGCTTCAGATCTCCGAAGAAGCGCTCGAGCGAGATGCGC
>JBASRI010000260.1:0-3655 GCA_049273755.1 Thermoanaerobaculia bacterium | reverse complement strand
TCGACCGGCTGCGCCGGCGCCGGGGGCTGGCCTACGAGTGCGCGCGGTGCGGGCGGGCCTTCTGCAACCGCTGCCGCCGCTTTGGAGACCCGACGCTCTACTGCGCGCCGTGCTCGCGGCTCCACCTGCACAAGGAGGGCTCCGACATCGAGGAGCAGGTCTTCGAAACGCGCGCGATGCAACAGCGCCTGTCGCGGCGGCACCGCGCCAGCCGCCTGGCTTCCCTCGTGGCGCCGGGCTCGAGCGCGTTCCGCGACGGGCGGCCCATCGCCGGGGCGATCGCGCTCTTCCTGTTCTTCTTCAGCCTCGCGGCCGCGATCGTGGATGCGAAGCTGTTCGATCCTCTGACGCTGCCGCCCGAAGGAAGCCACCGCGTCACGGTCGTCGCGGGGGCGGCGCTGGCGCTGCTGCTCTGGCTGCGGGGGCAGTTCTCGGCGAGGAGGGCGCCCAGTGGGTCTTGAAGGAACGCTGAAGGCCTTCTCGCTGACCGACATCTTTCAGATGCTCGGCCTGCAGCGGAAGACCGGCGTGCTCAACGTCGAGGGCGAAGACGACACGATCACGATCTCGTTTCTGGGCGGGCAGGTCGTCGCGGCGGAGTCCAACGTGCGGCGTCTCGAGAATCGGCTGGGCAACCTCCTGTTGCGGGCCGGTTACGTCACGCAGGAGCAGCTCGACCGGGTCGTGGCGATCCAGAAGGACACGCAGCAACGGATGGGCTTTCTGCTGGTGCGCGAGGGCCTGATCGAACCGGAGGAGCTGCGTGAGGCGCTGCGCCTCCAGATCGCCCGCATCGTCTACACCGCCTTCCGCTGGACCGACGGCCGCTTCCGCTTCAGCCAGGAGGGGAGGGTCGATTACGACGCCGACCACATGGCCCCGGTCTCCAGCGACACGATCCTCATGGAAGCCGCGCAGATGGTGGACGAGTGGCCGCTCTTCGAGAAGAAGGTCGGCTCCTTGGCGGCCGTCTACCGGCGCGCGCCCGGGGTTGAGAACCTGAAGCTCGTCGTGGGCGAGAAGAACCCGCCCGAGGGCACCCTGTCGGTCACGAAGTCCGAGGCGGAGAGCTGGCGCTGGATCGACGGGCGGCGCACGGTCGGCGACATCATGGAGCGCGCGTTCCTGTCGGACTTCGAGGTCCTCAAAGGGATCGCGGACCTTCTCGGCCGGCACTTGATCGAGCGCGGCATCGCGCCGCTGGAGGAACCCGAGATCCAGCCGATGCCCATCCCCGAGCCCACGCCCGCGCGCCGCGCGAGGGATTCGGGACGGTCGCTGGCGCTCTGGGCCGCTCTGGCGCTCCTCATCGGACTCGCGGTGTATCTGATTCCACGCAACCCCGCCAACCTGCTCCTCCGAGAGCCGGGCGATCTTCGGGAGGGAGTGGATCTGCGCAAGGCGATCTCACTCAACCGTGCCGTTTCGATCGAGCGCGCGGTGCGGATCTACTACGACGCAACCGGCCGATATCCCCGAGGCCTCGAGGACCTCGTCGTGGCGGGGATCCTGGACGAGGACGCGTTACGGGATCCTTATGGCCGTTTCTATCGGTACATCCTCCGAGCGGAAGACGGCAAGTTCGGCCTCTACGGCCGCAACGCCCGCGGCCAGATCGACCTGGACCTCTCGCTCGAGCGCAGCCTCGCTCCGGTTTCCGAGCTGCGGCCCGCCCCATCGAGGTCGGCCCAGCCCCCGGATCGGCCAAGCGTTCTCGTCATCGAATAACACGCTAAAACTTGAGCCGATTAGGCTTAAGAAAGCTTAAAATTTGAGTTGACAGTGCAGGACTCATATCCTATATTTCCGCCTCCAGACAAGGGCTTTGGAGGAGCGAAGCAATGAACAAGATCATCGGTATCGACCTCGGCACCACGAACTCGTGCGTCGCCGTCATGGAGGGTGGCGACCCCGTCGTCATCCCGAACGCGGAGGGCAACCGCACGACGCCTTCCGTGGTGGCGTTTACGAAGACCGGCGAGAGGCTCGTGGGCCAGGTCGCCAAGCGGCAGGCCGTCACGAACCCCGCCAACACCATCTATTCGATCAAGCGCTTCATGGGCCGGAAGTTCACCGAGGTCCAGGAAGAGATCAAGATGGTCCCGTACAAGGTCGTCGCGGGCCCCAACGGCGACTGCCGCATCGTCGCCGGCGGAAAGGAATGGTCGCCCCCGGAGATCTCGGCGATGATCCTCGGCAAGCTCAAGGAGGCCGCGGAGGCTTACCTCGGCCAGAAGGTCACCCGCGCTGTCATCACGGTTCCGGCGTACTTCAACGACGCCCAGCGCCAGGCCACCAAGGATGCGGGACAGATCGCCGGCCTGACCGTCGAGAGGCTGGTCAACGAGCCTACGGCCGCGGCCCTCGCCTACGGCCTCGACAAGAAGAAGGACGAGACGATCGGGGTCTACGACTTCGGCGGCGGCACCTTCGACATCTCGATCCTCGAGGTCGGGGAGGGGGTCGTCGAGGTCAAGTCGACCAACGGCGATACGCACCTGGGCGGCGACAACATCGACCAGCGAATCATCGAGTGGATCCTGGCCGAGTTCAAGAAGGACCAGGGCGTCGACCTCTCCAAGGATCCCATGGCCATGCAGCGGCTCAAGGAGGCCGCCGAGAAGGCCAAGATCGAGCTCTCGAGCGTCGTGGAGACGGAGATCAACCTCCCGTTCATCACGGCGGACGCCTCCGGTCCCAAACACCTGCAGCTCAAGCTGACGCGGGCGAAGCTCGAACAGCTCGTCGAAGACATCATCGAGAGGTCCGTCCCTCCGTGCAAGCAGGCGATGAAGGACGCGAGCGTCGAGGCCAAGGACATCGACGAGGTCGTTCTCGTCGGAGGCCAGACGCGCATGCCGCGCATCCAGAAGCTCGTCAAGGATCTCTTCGGGAAGGAGCCCCATCAGGGCGTCAACCCGGACGAGGTGGTCGCCGTCGGCGCCGCGATCCAGGGCGGAGTGCTGGCGGGCGACGTGAAGGACCTCCTGCTGCTCGATGTCACCCCCCTGTCGCTCGGAATCGAGACGCTGGGCGGCGTGACCACGCGCCTGATCGAGCGCAACACGACCATTCCAACCAAGAAGAGCGAGACCTTCTCGACGGCCGGGGACAATCAGACCTCGGTCGAGATCAAGGTGCTCCAGGGCGAGCGCGAGATGGCGCGGGACAACAAGACGATCGGCGTCTTCCACCTCGTGGGCATTCCGCCGGCGCCGCGGGGCATGCCGCAGATCGAGGTCAGCTTCGACATCGACGCCAACGGCATCATGAACGTCTCGGCCAAGGATCTGGGCACCGGCAAGGAGCAGAAGATCACGATCACTGCCTCTTCGGGGCTCTCCAAGGAAGAGATCGACAAGATGGTCAAGGACGCGGCGGCCCACTCCGAAGAGGACCGGAAGCGCCGCGAGGAGATCGAGGCCAAGAACCGGCTGGACACCCTGGTGTACTCCTCGGAGAAGACCTTCAACGAGAATCGCAGCAAGCTCGAGCCCGGCGAAGCGTCGAACTTCGAGTCGGCCCTCGCCGACGCCAAGCGCGCCCTCGAGACCGGGGGCACCCAGGCCATGAACGACGCCGCCGAGCGTCTGCAGCAGGCCTCGCACAAGCTGGCCGAAGCGGTGTACCAGGGCGCCTCGCAGGGGGCCTCGGC
>JBASRI010000259.1:0-5493 GCA_049273755.1 Thermoanaerobaculia bacterium | reverse complement strand
CCGCGGGGGGCGAGGCGATCGCCGTCGCCTGCGACGTCACGGACCCGGCTTCGGTGGAGTGGGCGATCGCCGAGACCGTCGGGCGTTTCGGAGCGATCGACATCCTCGTCAACAACGCCGGCCTGGGCGGGGCCACACCGCTCGACGACAGAGACGACGCCCGCTGGGACGCGATTCTTGCGACCAACCTCACGGGGATGTTCCGCGTCACTCGCGAGGCGGCCCCGCGGATCCCGGACGGCGGCCGCGTCATCAACATGTCCTCGGTGCTGGGGCGATTCGGCGTGGCCGGCTACGCGGCCTACGCCGCGTCCAAGCACGGCGTCATCGGCCTGACGCGCGCGCTGGCGCTCGAGCTCGCTCCGCGCCGCATCACGGTCAACGCCATCTGCCCGGGCTGGGTCGAGACCGAGATGGCCCGCGCGGGCTTTCGCCGGATGGGAACCGAAGAGCAGGGCCGGGAGGCTGCCGCGCGGATGGCCCCGCTCGGCCGCGTCCTCGAGCCCGAGGAGATCGCGGGCCTCGTGACCTATCTCGCCTCCGAAGACGCCCGCTCGATCACCGGCCAGGCCATCGTCGCCGACGGCGGCCAGGTGATGCCTTAGATCAGGAGGCAGGAGAAAGACGGCAGAGAACTGATATCTTTTTCGCTCAGTGCCGACGACCAAAAGGAGGCGCAATGACGCGTGAAGAATTCTTGACGAATCTGGATTCCCTGATCGCCGAGAAGCACCTGTTGAAGCATCCCTTCTATCAGCTCTGGTCCCGCGGAGAGCTGACGCTCGAGACGCTGCGGGAGTACGCCATCTCCTACTACCCGCACGTGGCTGCGTTCCCGACGTACGTGTCCGGCGTGCACGCGGGCTGCGAGGACGCGGCGCTGCGCCAGGAGCTGCTCGAGAACCTGATCGAGGAGGAACGGGGCAGCGAAAATCACCCTGCGCTTTGGCGGAAATTCGCGGCCGCTCTCGGCGCCGCCGAGACCGACCTCACGTCCTCGCCCCGCACGCCCGAGGTGGCGGAGGCGATCGCCGAATTCCGCCGGGCCACGCGCGGGGGCTCGACCGCCGAGGGCCTGGCCGCGCTCTACGCCTACGAGTCCCAGATCCCGGAGGTCTCGAAGACCAAGCGGGAAGGGCTCTGCGCCTTCTACGGTCTCGAAGAGGGCGATGCGACGCGGTTCTTCTCGGTCCACGAGACGGCGGATGTGTGGCACCGCGAGGTGGAGCGGGAGGCCCTCGGCCGCGTGGCCGACACGCCGGAAGCGCGGGCGAAGGCGCTCGAAGCGGCGCGGCGCTGCTGCGATGCCCTGAACCGGGCTCTCGACGGCGTGATGCGGGAGAACGCGCTCGCCTGCTGATCCGCGCGGTCTTCTTCGACGCCGGCGCCACGCTGCTCCACCCGGACCCGCCGGTAGCGGAGGTTTACGGGCGCGTCTTCGCCGAGGACGGCGCCCGCTTTGCGCCCGAGGACCTCCGCGAGTCGCTGGAGACGGGCTGGCTCGAGGTGCAGCGCGCGACCGCCGGGGATCGCTACGGCGGCGTGACCGGCGAGCGGCGGTTCTGGCGCGAGTTCCTCAATCGCGTGCGCGGGCGCCTGGACGGCCGGCCGGTTTCCGAGGAGGCTTTCGCGCGGCTCGCCGACCACTTCCGTCAGCCCGAGGCCTGGGCCGTGTACCCCGACGTCGTTCCCACGCTCGAGACCCTCGCGGCGCGCGGGCTGCCGCTGGCGATCGTGTCCAACTGGGACTCGCACCTGCCGCGGGTGCTCGAGATGACCGGCCTCACGCGCTACTTCTGCACGGTGTCCGTGTCGGCGATCGAAGAGACCGGTAAGCCCGACGCCGAGATCTTCCGGCGGACGTGCGCGCGAGTCTCGGTCGCCCCGGAGGAGGCTCTCCACGTGGGCGACTCGCCGGTCGACGACGTGGACGGCGCCCGCGGCGCGGGACTCTGCGCGCTGCTCCTGGACCGCGACGACCGCCATCCCCACGTCGCCGACCGGATCCGAAGCCTCGCGGAGCTGCCGGCGCGGCTCGCGACCGGCGGGCCGGAACCGGTCTGATATTCTCGGCGCAACCTCGCATGAGCCAACTGTTTCGGACCAAGTCGCTCGACAGGATCCTGGCCGAGCCGGAGGAGCCCGAGCACCAGATGAAGCGCGTGCTCGGACCGATCGCCCTGATCGCGCTCGGCATCGGGGCCGTGATCGGCGCCGGGATCTTCGCCGTGATCGGGTCGGCGGCCGCCGGCGGGGCGAGCCACGACGGCGCCGGCCCGGCGCTGGTCATCTCGATCCTGATCACGGCGATCGGATGCGGATTCTGCGCGCTTTGCTACGCGGAGTTCGCGTCCCTGGTTCCCATCTCCGGCAGCGCCTACACCTACTCCTACGCGACGCTGGGAGAGTTCGTCGCGTGGATCATCGGTTGGGACCTCATCATCGAGTACGCGATGGGCAACGTCGCCGTCGCGGTCTCCTGGTCCGGCTACTTCTGCGAGCTCCTGAGGGGATTCGGGATCGTCGTGCCTCCGTGGATGAGCACGGACCTCCACACGGCGTCGCGCACGCCCGGCTTCATGGACTCGGCGCCCCACCTCCTCGGCATTCCCATCGTCCTGAACATCCCCGCCGCCGCGGTCACGCTGCTGCTCACCTGGCTCCTCGTGATCGGCATCAAGGAATCCGCCCGATTCAACACCGGGATGGTGTTTGTCAAGCTCTTGATCCTCATCTTCTTCATCGTCGTCGGCGCGTTCTACGTCAAGCCGGCGAACTGGCATCCGTTCGCGCCGAACGGCTGGACGGGAATCGGCACCGGGGCGGCGCTCATCTTCTTCGCCTACATCGGCTTCGATGCCGTCTCGACCGCCGCCGAAGAATGCAAGAACCCGCAGAAAGACATGCCGATCGGCATGATCGGCTCCCTCGCGATCTGCACCGTCCTGTACGTCGCGACCGCGTTGGTGCTGACGGGAATGGTCCCCCTCGACCTGATCCGGGGCTCCACGGAGCCGCTGGCCAAGGCGTTCTCCATCCTGGGCATGAACTGGGCGGCCGGCATCGTGGCCTTCGGCGCCGTCATTGCCACGACCGCGGTGCTCCTCGTCTTCCAGTACGGACAGGCGCGCATCTTCTTCTCGATGGCCCGCGACGGCCTGCTCCCGCCTTCGTTCGCGAAGATCCACCCGCGCTATCGCACGCCCCACGTGACGACCATCTGGATCGGGGTCGTCGTCGCCGCGCTGTCGGCGTTCGCGAACCTGGACGTGTTCGTGGAGCTGACCAACATCGGGACCCTCTTCGCGTTCATTCTCGTTTGCATCGGCATCCTCATCCTGCGTCACCGCGACCCGGACCGCCCGCGCGTCTTCCGCACGCCGCTCGTGCCGTTGACGCCCATCCTGGGAATCCTCATCTGCCTCTACTTGATCGTCGGGCTCCCGGTGCCGAAGTCCGCGCCGACGGCGCTGGGCTTCACCATCGTTCGTTACGGCGGTCTTCCGACGCCGACGTGGATTCGCTTCGGCGTCTGGCTCGTGATGGGCCTCGTGGTCTATTTCTCCTACGGCTACCGAAAGTCCCGGCTCTCCAATCCTTCCGCCTAAATTCCCTCCCGGCCTGCTACACTCCTAAAGTCCCCGCCGGGGCGTCTCGGCGGGGCGGTTTCGTTCATCTTCATTGGAGGTGGGAATGAGAATTCGAAAGCTCGCTCTGGTGGGAGTTCTGGCCGCGGGGGTCTGCGCCGCCGCCTCGGCCGACGTGGCGTCCAAGAAGTACGAGTGGACGCCGGTCAACGGGATCCAGGAAACCGACGTGCGGGACGGCAACATCGTGGTCAGCCAGGTGCAGTTCAACACCGGAAGCACGCTGAAGGGCACGCCGATCCGCAAGTCGAACGCCGACGTCCGCGTGCGGATCGACAACAACGGCCAAACGGACCAGGAAGTCGGTGTCGCCGTCGTCGTCTTCGACGCGGAGGGCAACGTCGTCGCTGCCGGCTCGAACGGGACCAAGTGGGGATTCCTCAACAAGGGCGACCGGACGTACTACTCGATCGATTTCCCGTACGTCTACCGCCGCTTCGACAAGGCCGCCTCGTTCCTGGTCACGATCGAGACGCGGGGCAAGGGGAGCAAACCCTCGAAGTCGTACAAGAGCACGTACTCGAGCTCCTACTCGAGCTCCGAAGCGAGCGAGGGCTCGAACGCGAGCGCGACGCGGGCCGTCGAGGTCGAACCGCTTCCGACCCCCAGGCCGTAACCGTCGCTCGCGCTTGCGAGGGGTCTGCGGCTTCGCCGCACCGGCTTGCGGCTCGTCCGGATGCGGACTCGACCGCAAGCCTGACCCCTCGCTGCGCGCTCGCTCCCGCGTCGCGAACCTCCTCCCTCGCTTCGCTCGGGAGACTATTCGCGCCGCGCACGTAAGCTATTACTCGAAGACTCGAGCCGTCAGGGCCCCGCGAACCCGGGCACGTCCCTCCCGGCGTAGCCGGTCATCTCGACGTACGCGCGGCCGCCCGCGGGGCGGCCGTTTTTGCTGCCCGCGATCCGGCAGGCGCCTTCCCAGTAGGTCACGCCAGTCGAGCGGGAGGTCGAGAGCTCCTGGTCGGCGAGGAGCGGCGTGATCGTCGCCTCGAGGCCGATCGGCGCGACCGACAGGGACCAGACCGCCGGGTAGACCGCCTTCGAGCGCGGCGAGGTCCAGGTCGAAACCGGCGAGAGACGCACCTCTCGCCACGCGATCGGCCGCGGCGGGCCCGAAGCCGGGACGTACGTGCCGCCCGAGAAGGGCGACGCGGTTCCGTTCTTGAGCCTCATGCGGTAGAGCATCAGCTCCGACCCGTCGTCCATCTGGAGGGCGAACCAGTCCCAGCCGGCCGCACCCTCGGGAAGCGCTCCCGGCCCCCACTCGTGGTCGAACCAGGCCGCGCCCGACAGCGCCTCGCGTTTTCCGCCGCGCGTGAGAGAACCCGAAACGACGAGCCGGGTGATCGAAACATAGCGCGAGTACTCGTTTTCGCCCGGGCCCTTGCGCGACAGGCCGTCCTCTCCATGGAGGACCGGCGGCTTGGACGGGGTGAGGGTGAGGGCGAGCTCCCCGGCCTTGGTGCGCGCCTTCAGCCGCACGCCTCCTGCCTCCCCGCGCGCCGACCAGTCCTCGTTGAAGACGTCGAGGTTCCCCTCGGCCGCTCCGGCGATTCCGGGCAGCGACAGGTGCGCCTTCTCCTCGAAAACGAACGTGCGGGCCTCGAGGTCCGACCAGGCGAAGTGCGCCAGGTGCAGGTCGCGGAGGCGGAAGAACGTGAGCTGAAAGCCGTACGCGCGGCCACGCTCTCCCGAGAGATGGCCGGTCCAGTACCACCACTCCAGGGCCGCGCTCTCGTGCGCGCCGTGATCCCGGGGAAACGCGATCGGCGCCGACAGCGCCGTGGCGAGCAGGATCCGACCAAGCGCTCTCATTCTTCCGCCAGCGCGGCTGCCGGATCCACCC
>JBASRI010000258.1:0-2711 GCA_049273755.1 Thermoanaerobaculia bacterium | reverse complement strand
CCCTGGTGCTGACCGGCCTGCCGCGCGCGTTCTCGGCGGGCGTGGACGTGGCCGCCCACGTGCCCGAGCCGCAGGCGATCGAGGCGATGCTCGCCGCGATGCGCGAGGTTTTGACGGCTCTCGTCGACACTCCGGCGGTGACGATCGCTTCGATTTCCGGAGCCTGCCTGGGGGGTGGGGCGGAGATCGTCGCCGCGTGCGACCTCGTGCTTGCCGCCGAGGACGCTCGGATCGGCTTTCCCGAGATCCGCCTGGCCTGCTTCCCTCCGGGCGCGGCCGCGCTGCTGCCCGGGCGCATCGGAGAGGCGCGGGCCGCGCTCTGGATCCTGACGGGAATCACCGTCTCCGGCCGGGAGGCGGCCGAAGCGGGTTTCGCGTCGCGCGCGGTTCCCGGCTGGCGGCTCGACGAGGAGACCGAGCGGCTGGCCGCGCGGATTCTCTCGGCGGCGCCCGCCGCGCTGGCCTCCGCGCGGGAGATCCTGCGCTTGAATCGCCGCGAGGCCCTGGAGACGCGGCTGCCCGAGGCCGAAGAGGCATACCGGCGCCTCGCCGGAAACGAAGACCTCGCGCGGGCGGTGCGGGAGTTCGGCATCAGGAGGCAGTAGACAGACGGCAGACGGCCGATGGCAGACGGCGGTTGCGACCTTCTGCGGTCTGCGGTCTGTCCTCTGCTAACCTTCCCACGCGATGCCGATCGTCTATCTCAACGGCCGGTTCGTGCCCGAGGCGGAGGCCCGTCTGTCGCCGCTCGATCGCGGTTTCCTCTTCGCCGACGCGATCTACGAGGTCGTGCGCTACGACCGCGGGAGGCCCTACCGCCTGGCGGAGCACCTGGCGCGCATGAAAGAGGGTCTCGACGCGATCCGGATCGAGGCGACCCCGGATTTCTTCGGGCCGGCCGCGGATCGGCTGCTCTCCGAGAACGGGCTCTCGGAGAAGGACGCCTTCGTCTACGCACAGGTCTCGCGCGGCGCGGCGCCGCGCTCCCACGCCTTTCCGCCCGAGGGCACCCCGCCGACGGCCTTCGCCTTCGCCCGCGAGACCGATCCCTCGCCGCCTCCCGAGGGCGGCAAGGCGATCCTGCAGACCGACGAGCGCTGGGGGCGCTGCGACATCAAGAGCACGATGCTGCTTCCCAACGTGCTCGCGGCGCAGAAGGCGCGCGAGGCCGGGGCCATCGACGCCATCCTCGTCAAGGACGGCTTCGCTCTCGAGGCGACGAAGGCGAACCTCTTCATGGTCTCGAAGGGGACGCTGCGGACGGCGCCCAAGGGCCCCCGCATCCTGCCCGGCGTTACGCGCGCAGCGACGATCGATGCGGCACGCGGGCTCGGCCTGACGGTCGAGGAGCGGGCCTTCACGCTGGAGGAAATGTACGCCGCGCAGGAGCTCTTCCTGGCTTCGACGACGCTCTGGACCTACCCGATCGTGTCCGTGGAGAACCGGCCGATCGGGGGCGGAAAGCAAGGCCCCGTCACCCGGATGTTGAGGCAAGCCCTGGTCGAAGAGTTTCAGGGAGTCTCAGGTCTCAAGTCTCAAGTCCCAAGTCCTCAGACCTGAGACCCGGGACCTGGGACCTGGGACTCTTAAGGCCGCGGATAGCGCGCTTCGACGGTCGAGGAAATCCCGCCGCGCGACGAGAAGCGGCCCGTGATCGTCATGCTCTTGGGCCGGCACGCGGCCACGCAGTCCTCCAGGATCCGGTTGACGGCGTTCTCGTAGAAGATGCCGACGTTGCGGTAGGCCACGATGTAGAGCTTCAGCGACTTCAGCTCCAGGCAGAGCCGGTCGGGCACATAGCGGATCGTGAGGTGCCCGAAGTCCGGCAGCTCCGTTTTCGGGCAGATCGCGTTGTACTCCGGGATCTCGACGGTGATCTCGTAGTCGGCGTACTGGTTGGGCCAGGTCTCCAGCGCCGGCAGCTTCGCGTCGATGCCGGAACGGGCGTGCTCGTCGGTGTATTCGGCCATGGGGCCCGAATCCTATCCGAGCCTACGACCCTGCTACCATGCGCCCGCCATGGAGTGGCTCAAAGAAATCTTCCACAAGCTCACCGACGTCGAGACGCTCGTCCGGGTCGGTGGGCTGACCGCGATGACGATCATCGTCTTCGCCGAGACCGGCCTTCTGGTCGGGTTCTTCCTGCCGGGCGACTCGCTGCTGGTGACCGCCGGCGTCTTCGCCGGGACCGGCCAGCTGAATCTGCTCCCCTTGATTCTCGTGCTGACCGCGGCCGCGATCCTGGGCGACACGGTCGGCTATTGGTTCGGGAGGAAGACCGGACCCGCGCTCTTCAAGCGCCCGAAGTCTCTGCTCTTCAACCCCGAGCACCTGCGCCGCGCCCACGACTTCTACGAGAAGCACGGCGGCAAGACCATCGTAATCGCGCGGTTCATGCCGATCATCCGGACGTTCGCGCCGATCGTGGCCGGGATGGCACAGATGCAGTACCGCCGCTTCCTGAGCTTCAACGTCTTCGGCGGGGCGCTCTGGGTGCTCTCGATGACCCTGATCGGCTACTTCCTGGGACAGATTCCCGGCGTCCGGGAGCACATCGAGGTCGTCATCCTCGTCGTCGTCTTCCTCTCGATCCTGCCGGGCATCATCGCCGCGGCGAAAGAGTGGAGGAAGAGCCGGCGAGCGCCGGTGGCTTAGGCGACGGCGGATGTCTGTCGCGGGCCGCGACAAAGCTGCTCGCCGCGGGCCTCGGC
>JBASRI010000256.1:0-5830 GCA_049273755.1 Thermoanaerobaculia bacterium | reverse complement strand
GGCAGCGGTGGCGCGCTTGCTCGAGGCCTGCGGCGAGCCGCCGGACCCCACCCTTCTCCTCGTGCACCGGCTGGACCTGGGCACTTCCGGCGCCGTGCTCCTCGCCAAGACCGCCGCCGCGCACCGGGCGCTCACGCAGGCTCTCCAGGCCGGCGCGGCGCGCAAGACCTACCGGGCCCTCGTCTGGGGGCATCCGGTCCCGGCCCGCGGCGCCCTCGAGAAGCCGCTCGGGCGCGATCCCAAGGACGGGCGCAAGATGAAAGTCCGTGACGACGGCAAGACCGCGGTCACTCGCTACGACACCCTCGCGCGTTTGCCGTCCGTCGCCGACCTGCGCGTCTATCCGGAGACCGGCCGCACGCACCAGATCCGCGTGCACCTCTCCGCCCACGGCCATCCCATCGTTGGCGACGACCTCTATGGGGGCGCGACACGCTGGCGTGGCGTGCGCGACCCCAGCCGCCGCCGCGCGCTCGCCCACGTCACGCGCCCGCTGCTCCACGCCGAGAGGATCCAGGTGGAAGCGCTTCGGATCGACGTCGCGGCGCCCCTGGCCTGGGACTACGCCAAGGCGCTCGAGGTGCTCACGAGCCCAGGAACGCGGCCATGAACCGGTAGAAGCTCCAGACGTCGACCTTCGAGGACATTTCGAAGGGCGCGTGCATCGAGAGGAGCGGCACGCCCATGTCGATGACCTCCATGTCCTGCGCCGACAAGAAGCCGCCGATCGTACCGCCGCCGCCGACCTCGACTTTCGGGGTCTGGGTCTGCCACGGGATGCCGTTCTTGTCGAGGAGCGCCCGGATCTTGGCGACGAACTCGGAGTTGGCGTCGAACCCGGCGCCGTAGCGCTTGATCGTCACGCCGTAGCCCAGGCGGGCCGCGTTGCTCGCCTCGCTCGTCTGCGGAAAGAGCGGGTTGATGCCATCGTTGGTGTCCGCCGAGACGACCTCGCTTCGGCGCAGGGTCTCGCGCAGGTCGAGGTCGGTGTACTTGGCGCCCCGTTCGGCTGCGACCAGCCGCGCGAGCGTGGTGTTGAGAAACTGGGAGGCTGCCCCCGTGTTGTTGACCGAGCCTTCCTCCTCGAAGTTCGAGAGGTACGCCATGGCGGTGCGCTTGGGCGTTCCCTTCAGGTCGAGCAGGGCCCGCGCCGCGCAGTAGGAGGACAGGCGGTCGTCCTGCCCGAACGCGCCGATGAGGCCGTGGTCCACGCCGACGTCCGCCGGAGGCGCCGACGGAACCAGGGCGAGCTCGCTCGAGACGAAGTCCTCCTCGCGGATCCCGTACGTCGAGGTCAGCGCCGACAGAACCTGAGCGACGACCGAGGCGCCCTGACCCGGAACGCTCCCCGCGACGGGATCGAGCTCCTCGCCCTTGAAGACCCCGGTGTACGTGCGGTCTCGAAGCTCTTTGTCGGAATGAGGCGCGTTGTCCGGAATCACGAATACGGGATCGCCGGCCTTCAGGCCGATCTCGACGTCGACCCGCTTTCCGTCGGCCGTGTCCACTCGGCCCAGCAGGGCGAGCGGCCGGTTGGCCCACTGGTACTTCTTGATGCCGCCGTAGTAGATCGTCTTGAACAACGCGAAGCCGCCGGCCGCGTAGATCGGGCGTGCCTTCAGATCGATGTGGGGGCTGTCGTGGTGGGTCCCGATGAGGCGGGGGCCGGAGGTGAGCGGCTCGGAGCCGATGATCGCGAGGATGACCGCGCGATCCCGTCCGTTCACGTAGAGCCGGGCGCCGGGCCGGACCTGATCGGCGCGCGTGAACTCGGAGAACCCTGCCGCCTTCGCCCGCCTGATGACCTCGCGCGTCGAGGTCTCGGCGGTGCGCGCGGCCGCGAGATACGTCTTGTAGTCTTCGGCGAAACGGAAGACCTCGTCCTTCTGGCCAGGAGCGAGCGCCTCCCACGCGGACTTCTTCGACTCCCAGACGCTGCCGGTCTTCTCGTCCGCCGATAGCGCGCTCGCGAGCACGAGTAGGGCGGCCGCCGCGATTCCCCGGGACTTCATGCCTCTCCCTTCACGCGGTCGTTTCGAAGCGGGCCGCGTTCCATGCCGCCATGCCGCCGACGACGTTGATCACTTTCTCGAAACCGAGGCGCTCGAGCACCGAAGTCGCAATCGAGGAGCGGTAGCCGCCGGCGCAGATCGTGGCGGCGGGCCGCGCGCGGTCGAGCGCCCCCGCGGTCTCCGCGATTCGGTCGAGCGGCATCGAGACCGCCTGCCGGATGTGGCCTGCTCTCCACTCGGGAGGGCGGCGCACGTCGACGACCTGGAGGTCCGTCCCCTCTGCAAGACGCGCCGCGAGCTCGTCCACAGTGATCTGCTCCGTCCTCGCGAGCGGGTTGCCCGCCGCGTCCCAGGCGAGGATGCCCCCGGAGAGGAATCCCGCGACGTTCTCGAGGCCGACGCGGGAGAGCCGCGTGCGCGTCTCGGCGACCCGCTCTTCGTCTTCGGCCACGAGGATCAGCGGCCCCTGCGCCGACAGCAGCGACCCGGCCCAGGACGCGAGCTGGCCGGACTGCCCGATCTGGAGCGAGCCGGGGACGTGGCCCGCGCCGTAGTCGGCGGCCGGCCGCGTGTCCAGGACCACGGCGCCCGCACGCTGCAGCGCCGCGACGTCCTTCGGCGAGAGGGCCGGCGGCGCCGGGAGCTCTTCGAGGCTGGCCGGCCCCTCGCGGTTCAAGCGCACGTCGCGCGCGAAGTACGCCGGCGCCTCGGGCAGGTCCGTCGTCATCATCCGCACGAACTCCTCGCGCGGCATCGGCTGGAGAGCGTAGTTGAACCGGCGCTGCTGGCCGATCGTCGAGGAGGTGTCGCTCGAGATGTTGCGTCCGCACAGCGACCCCGCGCCGTGCGCCGGATAGACGAGGGTCTCGTCCGGAAGCTTCAGGAGCTTCTCGTGCAGCGAGTCGTAGAGCCGGCCGGCGAGCTCTTCCGCCGACACGCGGGCGCCCAGGAGGTCGGGACGGCCGACGTCCCCGATGAAGAGCGTGTCGCCCGTCAGGACCGCGTACGGCCGGACCGCGGCCGCATCGTCGACGACCAGCACCGACACGGACTCCGGCGTATGGCCCGGCGTCTCGAGAAAGCGCAGCGTGACGGATCCCATCCGGATCTCGTCCCCCTCGCGCACTGGAACGTGCGGGAACCGGACGCCGGCCTGCGCGCCGAAGTAGATCTTCGCGCCCGTGTGCTCGGCGAGCTCGCGGTGGCCAGAGACGAAATCCGCGTGGAGGTGCGTCTCGATGACGTGCCGGATCACGAGCCCGCGCTCGCGCGCCGCCTCGAGGTAGATCTCGACGTCCCGGCGCGGGTCCACGACCGCGGCCTCGCCCTCCGCGCCGATCATGTACGAGGCCTGCGCCAGACAGCCGAGGTAGAACTGCTCGAAGTGCATCGCTAAACCGCTAGTCCCTAGAGCAGGGCATTGTAGTTCCGGGCGATCAGGAAAAGCGCCACCGCCACGACGAACCACGCGAAGGCGCGGCGCAGGCCCGCGGGGTGGGTTCCGTGCGAGAGCGCCGTGCCTCCCAGCGCCCCGGCGACCGCGACCGCCGCCACGGCCGACGTCAGTCGCCAGTCCTGCGGCTCCTGGGAGGCGTGGCCCGCGAGGCCGGCGGCGCAGTTGACTGCGATGACGAAGAGCGACGTCCCGATCGCCTCCCGCATCGTCAGGCCGCCGAAGAGGACCAGCGCTGGGACGATCAGGAACCCACCTCCGACGCCCAGGAACCCCGTCAGGAAGCCGACGCCGAGGCCGGCGAGGATCGAGCGCGGGACGCTCAGCCGACGGGGCGGGGCCGCCGGATCGGGGTCCTTGCGCGTCAGCATCACCGACGCCACGACCAGCATCAGCCCGGCGAAGATCAGCAGCAGCACCTGTGGGGCGACGCGGTGCGTGAGCCGGGAGCCCAAATATGCGCTCGCGATGCCGCTCGCGGCAAAGACGGCGCCGGTCTTCCAGGCGACTGCCCCCCGCCGGTGGTGCAGCAGGGCGCTGACCGCCGCCGTCGACCCGACCACGGCGAGCGACATGCCGATTGCGCGGTACGGCGGGACGCCCAGCACGTAGACCAGGACCGGGACCGTGATGATCGAGCCGCCGCCGCCGATCAGACCCAGCGACATGCCGATGCCCGCGGAGAAAAGAAGCCCGAGCGCCAGCGCCATCAAGCCTCGGCCGGAAGCGCGGCCTTCGCGCGGAGAAACTCCTCGGCGCTCGTCAGGCGTACGCCGAAGCGTCGGGCAAGCTCGGCGGTGTCGAACGGAGTTTCGGCGATCGACATCGCCCAGCTCATCGCCATGAGGTTGCCGGCCGCCGGCGACATCGGCTCCAGGAGGTCGGCAAGGATGCGATAGACCTTGGCCGGCGTGTGGAGCTTGCGGATCGGCCGCCCCAGGACCCTCTTGAAGATCCCGACGACGTCGTCGAACGAGAGCACCTGCGGTCCGCCCAGGTTCTCGACCAGATTGGGCGACGCCCCCGACTCCATCGCCGCCTTCGACAGAAACGCCGCGACGTCCTCGCACGCGACGAAGGCGTGGCGCGCCCTGCCCGTTCCGGGCACCAGCGCGATGCCGCGCCGGTCGATCGCCGCGCCGGTCAAAGCGAGAAACCCGCGCGAGAACCAGAACGGGCGTCGGAGCGTCGCCGCCTCGGCGCCCCGCAGGGGGATCGAGCTGCCCATCAGAGCGAACCACTCGTCCATGAAGAGCGAGCCGCGGAAGATCGCATGGGCGATTCTGCTTGCCTGGATCCTCTCCTCGATGCCCCGCTTCATGCGGAACGTCGTCACGCTCTTGTCGTAGGCCGTGACGGGCACGGACATGAAGACGATTCGACCCACCCCCTCGGCCTTGCAGGCATCCAGGAGATTGTCGTAGCCGGTCGCCTCGACCTCTTCGAACCCATAGTCGCCCCGGGGCACCACGACGTTGGCCGTCGCCACGACGCTGGCGACGCCGTGGCACGCGGCCACGAGGCTTTCCGGCTCGCGCAGGTCGCCGAAGGCCAGCTCGACACTGTCGTCCGTGCCGAAGGCCCGGGGCGACGCCGGGCGCACCAGCGCGCGCACGCGCGCGCCCGCCTTCGAGAGGTTTCGCACGACCGCCGTGCCGAGCTGGCCCGTCGCGCCGACGACGAGGACGGGGCCCACCGCGCTACTCCTCGATCTCGACGGCGAAGCCGGGAGTCAGCCTCAGCCTCAGGTGGACGATGCGGCAAGGCCATTTTTCGCGGGCGATCCGCGCAGCCACGCGCCTCCAGATCCACACCGCGAGATTCTCGGCCGTCGGGGGCATCGTCGCGAAGTCGGGCACGTCGCGGTTGAGGTTTCGGTGGTCGAGCGGCCGGTCCACTTCGTCCCTGAGGATGCGGTCGAGCTCCGTGAGGTTGACGACCATCGAGGTCTCGGGGTCCACCGCTCCCTCCACGGACACCTCGAGCGCGTAGTTGTGCCCGTAGCCGTGGGGCCCCTCCTCGCCGTAGACGGCGCGGTTCCTCTCGGGCGTCCACTCCGGCCGCCAGAGGCTGCGGCCGGCGTTGAAGTGAATCTTTCGGGACAGTCGGATCATGGACCGGCGAAGATCTTACCGGGATTGAGGAGCCCCTCGGGATCGAAGACCTGCTTGATTGCGCGCATGGCCGCGAGAGCTTCGGGCGAGTGCCGCAGTCCCAGGTAGGGCTTCTGCGTGAGGCCGACTCCGTGCTCGCCGGTGATCGTCCCGCCGAAGCTCACGACCGCGCGGAAGATCTCCTCGACCGCGGCGCCGCGGGAGGCTAACCAGCGCTCCCGCTCGCCCACAGGCTGCACCAGGTTGACGTG
>JBASRI010000246.1:0-4141 GCA_049273755.1 Thermoanaerobaculia bacterium | reverse complement strand
CCGCGGGTCGGTCCTTCGACGACGTGACGAGGAGTGGCGTCGGAGGCGGCTCCTTCGGGCCGGGAGCTCGGGACCGAGGGGAAGCTCCATGTGTCGGAGCCGCCACGGAGGTCGTCGCCCTCCTTGCGGTGCACCGCGACTCGTCCCGTCGAGACCTCGCGGATGGTCAGCGAATAGGAGAGAGGCGTCAGGCTGCTCCAGAAGATCGTGTAGAAGCCGCCGGGCGCGGCCTCGAGGACCTTGACCACGACATCGGGACCTTCCGCGTCGCGGGTGAGCTCGGGGAAGCTGAACATTCCGTAGTGGTCGGTTTGCGCGACCGCACGTCCCGGGAACCGGGCGCCCGTCTGCGGGTCCTCGCCTTCGATCGCGATCTCGAACGGATGGGAGGACAGGAGCCGCAGCGTATCGGGGCTCGACACGAAGATCCGCGCCTCGGCGGCGCCGCTCGCATCGGAGAGGCGGACGGTGTATTCGCCGGATGACCTCCAGGCATGCGTGGGCGCCGCCTCTTCCGAACCCTGGCCGTCGCCGAAGTCCCACCAAACGCCCTCGAGGGACTTCGCCGAGACGGCGCGCAGGAACACGGTCTGGCCGGCGGAGGGGTTCGGCGGAGATGCCTCGATGCCGAGCGTCGGCGAGGGCGCGGCGCGGGCGAGCCAGGCTGCGGCGAGGGCGGTCACTGGAACGACGAGAGTTCGGGAGAGGCGCCGCATCCGTCCTTCCTACGACGAGAGCGGGGGCGGCGGTGAGACCGCCCCCGCAGTGAATGCCTAGCAGCCCCCGGGAGGTGGCGCCATGAAGCCGAGATCCAGAGTCGGGAAGTTGTCCTTCAACGGGAAGACCGAGCCCATGTCGAGGGCGGCGACGCCGAACCACTTGGCCAGCGTCGCGCCGTACTGGTCCGAGCCCGTCGTCGGGATCCAGCGGCCGCGCCCGTTGGAAGGGGAGCTCGTCGTGTCGTCGGGTCCGCCCTTGACCAGGGTCGGGAAGATCGAGCCCGTCGAGCCGTTGGGCGTGCCGTAGAAGTTACCGCCCGTCACGCCGTCGCCCATCACGAAGTAGTGGCTGCCCCAGCCGTGGTCGGAGCCGACCGAGCCGCCGGAGCCCGAGGGCTCGAGCGTGCGGCCGAAGTCCGAGAGTGTGAAGGTCGTGATCTTGTCCTGCAGCCCGAGCTCGAGGGTGGCGTTGTAGAAGGCCCCGAGGGCCTGGGAGAGTTCCAGGAAGTTGTTGCCCTGATCGGCGATCTGGTCCTGGTGCGTGTCGTAGCCGCCCTGTGAGACGAAGAAGATCTGGCGCTGGAGGTTGACCGCAGCCGAGGTCTGGTTGAGCTTGATGACCTTGGCGACCTGCTTCAGCTGGTTGGCCAGGCCCGTGTTGGGGAAAACGGTCGAGATGACCGGGTCCGTCTGGAACGCGGCGCTGATGTCCACGGCCTGCTGGGTCGTCTGGCTGGCGGCGTTGATCATGGCCGCCGTGTTGTCGATCGTGCGGAGGAAGTCCATGGAGGCGCGGCGCTCGGTCGAGCCCGTTCCGGTGAAGCCGTTCAAGACGAGCACGCTGGTCAGCGACCCGGTCCCGATCGAAAGTGGCCGCTTCAGGCCGATGCAGAAGGTCGAAGCTCCGGAGATGGACGTGATCGTCGGGAAGCCGTTGGCCCCGGCGTTGCAGGTCGCGATGGCGTCGGCGGCGCGCCCGCCCCAACCGGTCGCGATCTTGATGTCGGAGCGGCCGCTCTGGAACGCCTGGACCTGGTCCGAGTGGGAGAAGAGCGCGTACGGCTTGGGCACGCTGTTGGCCATGTACTGAGCCTGGGTCATGGGCTCGACGAGCGGGCCCACGTTGCTGACCACGGCGAGCTTGTTGGTGTTGAACAGGCTCTGCATCTCCACCATGTTCGGGTGGAACCCGAAGGTCAGGCCTCCCATGCTCGGCGGGTTGTTGATCGGCAGGATGGTTCCCTGCGGGATCGCGAGACCGGGGCCGCTTCGAACCGCCGAGTAGTTGCCGTAGCCGACGGCGTCGGTCGGGATCACCATGTTGTTGGAGTCGTTGCCGCCGTTCAGGAAGACGCACACGAGAGCCCGGTAGTTGGGCGTGATCGTGTTCTGCGAGGCGAAGAGGTTCGCCAGCCCGAACTGGCGCACGGCGCCCTGGAATGCGGCGGCGCTCAGCGTGGCGCAGGTCGTCCGGACGAGGAAGTCGCGTCTGCTCTGGTTCATGGCGTTACCTCTGGACCTGGTACTGCGAGGCGCTCGCGACCAGGTAAAGCGCTTGTCGAGCGCGTAACAGTGTTTGCGCGGCGGGAACCGCGTTGACCGCGCCGATGATCGAGGTCCTCATTTCGTCGGACATGGTGCCGTGCATCATCAGCCGGTTGAGCCGGTCCACGAGATTGGGGGGGCTGGCCGCGAGCAGCTGCAGCTCCGTCAGATCGATCGACGTGCCGTTGGGGGCGTTGCAGGAGTTGGCGCCGCAGGAGACCGCGATCGAGGAGAAGACGATCGTGTTGACGAAGTTGGCTCGCTTCAAGGACGTCGAGGCGTCCATGATCCCGAACTCGGGGCCCAGCAGCCCCGCCGAGGCCGGCGGCGCGAAGTAGTCCTGCGGGAAGTACGAGAAAACGGTCGTGGGACGGAAGACCTCCTGGCCCATGTCGCGCGAGTAGGGCGAGTTGATGTAGCCGTCGCTCTGGGTGGCGCGGTTGGCCGACTGGGCGTTGAAGGCGCGCAGAGCGTTGACGATGTAAACCGCCGGCTCCTTGAGCTTGCCGTAGTTGGGATCGCTCGGAGCGTTGCGCGCCTCGGGGTCGAGCAGCACGGCCTTGACCATCGCCCAGATGCTGCCGCGCTGGCCCGAGCCGTTGTCGTTGAAGAACCCGGCCACGCGCTCGATGTACGAAGCGCTCGGGTTCGACGTCACGAGGCTGTGGATGAGCTCCCGCGCCAGGTACGGCCCCACGTTGGGGTGGTCGAAGATGGCGTCGAGCGCCATGCTCAGATCCTGGGCCGCGAGCTGGCCCGCCGCGATCACCGTCGGCGCGCCCTCCCCGTTCTGGTTCGGCAGGAACCCGACGAAGAGATTCTTGGTTCCCTGGTCGTGGCGGTCCTCGGCGCCGCCACCGTTCAAGTGGACCGGCATCGGGTTGAGGAAGTCGCCCGTGTTGTCGGTGACCCCGAGCAGCACGACCGAAACCTGCGGGATGTACCAGCCCGTGAACACCAGCTTGAGCTGGTCGATGACCCCCTGGTCGTAGGTCGGCAACGGCAGCCCCGAGATGGCGTCGTTCTGCGTCGAGCCGTCCTGATTGAGCAGCTCCGTCCCGATCGAGAAGAGCTGCATGACCTCGCGGGCGTAGTTCTCGTTCGGGTTGGTCTTCGTGCTCGTGGACATGTTGAGGAACGAGCCCATCGCCGGGTTCAGCGTGATCCCGTTGAGGATGTTCCGGTAGTTGCCGAGCGCGTTTGCGGCCAGGAAGTTCAGGTACGGCGAAACCTGGCTCGGCCGCGTGATGGCGTTCGTCGAGACCACGTCGAGCTTGTGGAGCGCGAAGAACACTCGCTGGCGGAGCTGATCCGGCTGGTACAGGGCGTTCTTGAAGAACTGCACGTGATTCGGGTACGAGGTGTAGTTGTCGCGGTGGCAGTAGACGTCGCAGCCCGCCGGCTCGTTGTCCGGCACCAACGGCAGCGCCGGATAGGAGGAAGGCACTGCCGAGAATTGCGACGCGAGCCACGTCAGGTAGCCCGTGCTGGCCAGGTCCGAGATCTCCTGGTCCTTCGGGCCCCAGGTCGCTTGCTCGAGGAAACGGATCGCTTCGGAGCGGTGAAAGGTCTTAGCCAGAAAGATCGCCATCTGGCCGCGCGTGACGGCATTGTAGGGGCAGTAGTTCGGGCCGCCGCAACCAACCGTGATGACGAGCCGCGCCATTTCCTCGATGTACGGCGCCAGCGGGATCGTGATGGGGACATCCGCGAACACGCCGGTCGCCCCCGGAGGCGCGTAGCCCGGGCCGTGGTAGACCTTGAGAAGGAAGGCCGCCATCTGCCCCCGCGTCACCGGCGAGCTCGGGCAGTAGCGCAGCGGGCCCGTGGCGCAGCCGCCGGTGACACCCTCGGCGTAGAGTTGCTCGATCCAGTCG
>JBASRI010000239.1:0-2193 GCA_049273755.1 Thermoanaerobaculia bacterium | reverse complement strand
GACGTCATGGCCTGGATCGATGCGTCGTCGGGCAATCCCACCAACCGGTTCGTCGAGTACAAGACCGGCGGACACGGCACGGAGTTGTTCGCGCCCCACACTGAGCTCCCGGGTGAGATCGTCGCCTGGTACGAGGCGACGCTCTCCGGCAAGGGAAAGCCGGCCTCCACGTCGAATCAGGCTCGCCGGGATTTGCCCAAGGTCCGCATCCTGATGATGACCGACGAGCCCGGCGGGTTCGCTCGCGTTTTGGACAAGCTGACCGCGGAGCGCAAGAAGGACCCGAAGTCCTCGATCCTCGCGGCCCCGTTCGTCAACTACCTCGGCTATCTGGCGATCCAGGCGGGCGACCCGAAGAGCGCCCTCGGCCTCATGCAGATGAACGTCGACGCCCGACCCATTTCCTCAAACGCCTGGGACAGCCTGGCCGACGCCTACCTCGCCGACGGCCAGCGCGACAAGGCGCGCGAGGCATCCGAGAAGTCGCTGAAGCTCGTCGACTCGGATCCGGACGAGCCGCCGGATCAGCGCAAGATCATCCGGGACAGCGCCCAGGGAAGACTCGATCGGCTCAAGGCGCCGCCGACGCCAAAGTAACGAAGTCGGGACTCAGCCCTCCTCTTGGGGCGGGACATCAAGCTGACTCAGGACGGATCGCCTCCCTACCTACTCGGAGACTGTAGTCAGTCCTGGCCTCTTGAGGACTTCGCCGCGCGGGTCCCCCGCGACAACTCGGGTCGGACGCCTATCCCTCCCTCGGGAAGAAGAGAGCCAGGGTCAGGGCCAAACCGATCGCGAGCGAGATCCACGCGTTCGTGACGAAATAGCCGTAGGCCATCAGCGCGATGCCGATGACCAGAGGCCGTGGCTCGGAGTTCTTTCGGCCGTAGCGGAAGGCCGCGAAACCGATGAGACCGAACAAGACGGCCAGCAGCATGGTGTAGAGCGAAAGCCCGGCAAGCAGTCCGCCGTGATCGGAGCCTTCCATCAAAGGCAGGATATGCGCGTTGGTGTCTTCGCGACGGGTCCAGAAGTCAGGCCTACCTTGTTCAGCCGCGGCACCAGCAAGTCAACAAGTCAGGACTGACCCCATCCCCGCCCTGACTGAACCTGCTACTGGTGCTGTCGGTAGGATAATAAGATCCGACAGGAGGCCTGCCATGAGTCGACTCGGCGTTCGTCTTGTCGTGGTCGTTTTCTTGTTACTTTCTGTTCCGTTATCCGCCGAGACCCTTCCCGAGCTTTTCCAGAAAGCCAAGGCGCAGGTGAAGAACCAATCGTGGCACGAGGCTCTGAAGACCCTCGATCAGCTCGAGGTCGAATCCGCCAGGCCGGGCAACGAGACTGCCCGCCAGCAACTCGTCGCGCCGATCGCCTTCTACCGCGGAGTGTGCGAGGCCAACCTCGAACAGGCCGAGAAGGCCGAGGCCGACTTCGCGACATTCCTGCAAGCGCAGCCGGGCTCGACGATCGACAAGGTCGTTTATTCGAAGAAGGCGGTGGCGGCCTTCGAGGCGGCGAACAAGGAAACCGCGTCGCACGGCTCATTCTCGCTTCTACAGAGGTTCGAGGAGTTCAAGACTCCACCGAACACGGACGAGAAACCGGACGAGCGGTGGGCCGACGGACCGGTGAAGTGGATCATGACGGCCGAGGAGACGGCGGCCTGGAGGGCGCTGACGAGCAGAGCCGAGCGTGCCGAGTTCGTCGAGAGATTCTGGAAGGCGCGCAACCCGAAGCCTGGCTCCGAGGACAACCCGGCGCGCACGGGATTCGACCGGCGGATCGCGTTCGCGGACACTTATTTCCAGCTGGACGAGAAGAAGCGCGGGAGCCTGACGGACCCGGGGATGGTGTTCGTGCTGCTCGGCCCGCCGACCCGCACCGGTCGCAAGCCGATCCAGACGGGTGAGGACCCCTCCGATTCGGGCATGTCGCTCCCGCAGAATTGGTGGATGGGAGCCCGTAATTCGATTCACCTCGATGGCGCACAGGCCCCCAACCCTTCCGACAGTTTTCGCGAGATCTGGCATTACCGGCGAGAGGCCTTGCCGAAGGCGGTCTCCATCAACGAGCTGAACGTCGTTTTCATCACCAAGCAGGGCATCGGCCGATTTGTCCTCCAGCGCGATCCCGCGACCCTCGCCGCCCTCGATGCGGTGCGAAGGGGTCAGTCCTGATTTTGCCGACTGC
>JBASRI010000237.1:0-5569 GCA_049273755.1 Thermoanaerobaculia bacterium | reverse complement strand
GGACGAGCGGGATCTGCGCCGCCTGGCGGAGAACGCCTGGCACGGCGCGTTCTGCTCGCGGGAGGAGCGGGCTGCCGGTCTCAGGGCGCTCGAAGCGTCACACTAGTTGGGTCCCGGGTCCCAGGTCCCAGGTCCCAAGTCCCAGGTCTCAGGTCTCAGGTCTGGGACCTAGTACTAAGTGAGTTTCGAGAACGGAGCGGCGTTGTTCTGGTGGGCACTCTGCTAGAGCGTCTTCTCGTAGAGCGCGCGGTAGCGCTCGACGATGGCGTCGCGCGGGAAGTCGCGCTCGGCGCGCTCCCGGCAGGCTTGCGAGATCCTCCGCCACAGCGCCGCCTCCTGGAGGATCGCGATCGCCGCCTGCGCCATGCCCTCGACGTCGCCGACGGGCTTGAGCGCGCCGTGGACGCCGTCCTCGACGACCTCGGGGAGTCCCCCGGCCGCCGTCCCCACGACCGGGACGCCGCAGGCCATCGCTTCGAGCGCCGCCAGGCCGAAGGACTCGGCGTCGGAGGGCAGCAACATCAGCTGCGTGGCCGGCAGGATCGTCTCGACCGCGGCGACGTTGCCCAGGAAGACCGTGCGGTCCTCGAAGCCGCCGTCGCGTGCGAGGCGCTCGGCGAGCGAGCGGTCGGGGCCGTCGCCGATCAAGAGCAAACGCGCGGGCAGCGCCCGCCGGATCCGGTCGAAGACCGCCAGTACGTCGCGAATGCGCTTGACGGGCCGGAAGTTCGAGACGTGCACGACGAGCTTCTCGCCGTTGGAGGCCAGGCCCTTCGCGAAGGGCGAAGCGCCGTCGGGGCGGTACCGGGTCGTGTCCACGAAGTTGGGAATCACCTCGATCGGCCGCTTGACCCCGAACTCGCGGACGGTGACGTCCTTGAGGTGGCGCGAGACGGCGGTCACGGCGTCGCTCTGATCGATTCCCCAGCGCGTGATCGGCAGGTACGAGCGGTCCTGGCCCACGATCGTGATGTCGGTCCCGTGCAGGGTCGTCACGACCTTGAGCCGGACTCCGTTGTCGGTGCTCATCTCGCGCGCCAGGATCGCTGAGATCGCGTGCGGCAGCGCGTAGTGGACGTGAAGCAGATCCAGGTGCGCCCGCGAGGCGACCTCCGCCATCTTCGTCGCGAGCGCCAGGGTGTAGGGCGGGGAGACGAAGAGGGGATACGAGGGCGCGACGACCTCGTGGAAGTGGACGCGCGGACGCGGCAGCTCCAGGCGCGAGGGGAGCGCGTAGGAAATGAAGTGGATCTCGTCGCCGCGCTCGGCCAGCGCGATTCCGAGCTCGGTCGCGATGACGCCGCTGCCGCCGTAGGTCGGGTAGCAGGTGATGCCGATCTTCATCGTGGCATCAGAACCCGGGCTCGTACCCTTCGTACGCTTTGACCAGATCGTCCAGGCGCGGCGGCCGGCGGGCGAGGAAGCCCTCCGCGAACTCGACGCCGATCATGATCCCGTAGTCGCGGGCCCGCGACTCGACGGCCTCGAGGAAGCCCTGCTGCGACAGGACCGTCGCGGGCTCGGTCGAGTCCGGTTTGTGGAACTGGCTCTCGAACACGCGCATCGCGGCGCGGCGGATCTCGATGACGGGCGTGACGTCCACGACGAAGTCCGGGCGGCGCGTGTCGAAGGTCGAGAAGTACACGGTCTGCTGCGGACGGTGCGCCGGGTGCGCCGTTTCGAGCTTGCGCAGGCCGGCGTAGTAAGAGGCGTCCGTCACGAGCTGCCCGGCGCGGCGGTGGTCCGGGTGCCGGTCGTCGGGGTAGGGCGTGAGGATCAGCCGCGGCCGCTCGCGGCGGATGATCTCGATGACCGCCAGCTCCTCCTCGCGGTCCTTGCGCAGGCCGCCGTCTCCCAGATCCAGCGTCTCGCGGAACTCCGCGCCGAGAATCTCGGCGGCGCGCAGCGCTTCAGCCGCCCGGATCTGCGCCGAGCCTCGCGTGCCCATCTCGCCGCGGGTCAGGTCCACGATTCCGAAGCGGTACCCGCGCTTCTTGAGCACGACGAGCGTGCCTCCGCAGGTCAGCTCGACGTCGTCGGCGTGGGCCGAGATCGCCAGGACGTCAACGGCCATCGGAGCCTCCCGAGTTCGCGAGTCCCAGATCCACGACGGCGGCTCCGCGGGTGGAGTCGGCCGTCGCGACGGCCTGCCGGAGCGCGTCGCGCACGCCGTCGCCGTAGGCGAGCATGGGGGAGAGCGGCGGATAGACGCGCTCGGCCGGAACACCGCCCGGCGCGAGGAGATTCTGGAGGCGCTTGCGGCGGCCCGCCTCGAGGTCCACGCGCCGCTGCGCGGCCTTGTCCGCGCGTTCGGCGAGCTGCTCGAACTGATAGGCGACCTTCTTCTTCGTCGTGTCGAGCGCGCCCAGCAGCGAGGCGTCGATTCGCTCGAGCCGCGGCGCCAGGGCCGCGAGGCTCTCCTGGGCCCTGCGGGCCTGGGCGGCCAGCTCGGCGGCCTCCGGAATCGAGGGCGTTTCCGGGGATGTCGCCGCGAGCAGGAGGTCTTCCTCCGGGATGCCGAGCGCTTCCGCCAGGCGGCGCTCGACGGGGCCGCGCAGGACCACGTGCGTCCTCGGTATCAGGACCGGCCGCGGAACGCCGAAGAGGGGAAACAGCGGCAGGCTCTGGGCGTGGTAGGCGATCTCCGCCGCCCCGAGCACACTGGCCGCCATGGGGAAGAGATACGACTTCAGGACCGGCCGGGTTATGACGTCGGCCGACGGCACGATCTCGCCCTTTTCGAGGCGGGCGATCGCCTCGGGCAGGTTCTCGATGCGGCGCCGGCCGTCGGCGTCGATCGCGAAGAAAGAGAAGCCCTCCGGCACGGGAGCCGGGACCGGCTTGCCCGCGCGCTCGAGTTTTTCCGCCGTCGCGAGGAGGGTCGCGCGCAGGGCGTCGGCTTTTTGCGCGGCGCGGAGGAACAGCGCCCCCGTCGGCGCTCGCAGCGCGTCGGAGAGCGGATCGAGCACGAGCAGGGGATCCGGTTCCACCAGGTCGAGCAGCGTCTCGGTGAATGCGTCGCCGTAGGTGACGCCCGGAGCGCAGCGCCGCGCGAACGCGTCGAGGATCGCCTCGGCGCCCTCCGCCTTCGCGTCCGGGCGGAACGCCTCGAGGATGGCACGGATCCCTTCCGGGATCGGGAGCCGACCGACGGGCTGGCGGTTCTGGCGGTCCGCGCCCTCGAGCACGAGCTCCTGGGCGCCGTCCTCGGTGGGCCGCGCCGTGCGCGCGACCTCCTGCAGGTCGTGGTCGTCCGTCAGCGCCCAGAACACGGGCACCGCCGGCACGCCTCGCCGCGTGAGCACGCGGGCGAGGTGGATGGCCTCCAGGGCCTTGATGAGCGTGAAGAGCGGCCCGGTGAAGAGGCCGACCTGGTGGCCCGCCGAGACTGCTGCCGCCCGGCCGTTCGAGAGCTCCTCGGCCATTCGCGCGGCCTCCTCTCCCCGAAAGTGCAGCGCCGAGGGAGGAAATCGCGCCCGCGCTCCCGAGGCGAGAAGCTCCCGCCCCCGCTTCTCGGCTCCGTCGAGCGCCGGCGGGTCCGGATAGAACTCGGGCAGCCCCTTCAGGAAGTCGAGGAAGAGCGGAGGGAGCCCGGGGTACTTCGCGTACGGGATCACGCGGGACCACCTCCCGGCTTTCGCGCGAGAACGATCAGCCGCGGGGCGTCGGGTCCGGCGGGGCTCTCGTCGAAGCCGCCCCAGGCCGACTCGACCGAGAGTCCGGCGCGGGAGAGCAGATCCACGAGCTCGTCGGCCGTGTAGGCCCGCACGCTCTCGCGGAAGATCTCGGTCGAGCCTTCGCGGTGGACCTCGATCTCCTTTTCGATGCGCTGCGTTTCCGGGTTCCAGGACCGCCGGATGCGAAAGTCCTTCTCGCCGCAGCATCGGAGCTCCTCCGGCACCAGGCGCGCAAGCACGTAGTCGCGCCCGAACGTGTCGCAGAGAAACGCTCCGCCGGGCTTGAGGACCCGCTCGATCTCGGTGATGACGGCGCGGTTCTCGCCCTCGCGCACGAAGTAGCCGAAGCTCGTGAAGAAGTTGACGACGGTGGCGAAGGTGCCGTCGCCGAACGGGAGCGCCCGCATGTCCCCGCGCACCAGACGCCGGCAGTCGCGGCGGCGCGCCAGGTCCAGCAGCGGCGCGGAGTAGTCCAGTCCCACGGGCGCGATCCCCGCGTCGGCCAGAGGCAGCGCGTGGCGGCCCGAGCCGCAGCACAGGTCGAGCAGCGGCGCGCGTCGGGGAGGCAGGTGCGCGAGGGCGAACGCGGCCTCGCGCCTCGCGGAGTCGAGATCCCGGTGAGGATAGAGGTCCAGGTACTCCTCTCCGAACCATGACTCCCACCACGTCATACGGCGGGCGATTATGGCAGAGGGGTTTCACGCGAGCAGGTTGCTGAGAAAGGGTGTGGGATGGCGCCGTAACCCGAAGGGTGGACGCTGCTTTGCCGGTGCCCGCTCGAAGAATGAGGTGAACCAGTTGGGAAGAATCCGGAACGGGCGCCGGACGCAAAGCGCCGGACACGACGCCCACATCCATTTTTCAGCAGCCTGCTAGAGTTGCGGCCGATGAAGCTCGCCGCGCTCGTGCTCGCCGTTCTGTGGACGCTGCCTGCCCAGCGGCCGGCCAAACCGACGCCCACGCCGACCCCGGCTCCGCAGGGCCCGCTGAAGTTTCGCGCGCGCAAGGAGAGGCTGGACCGGCACATGCTGGCCGCCATGCGCCGCGCCGGCGTGGACGCGTGGCTTGTCGTCACCCGCGAGGGGGCGCGGGACCCGATCGCCTACGACGTTGCGGCCGAGAACGCCGTGGGTCGCGTGGCCTGCCTCTTCGTGGACAAGGGCGACCACCTGGAGAAAGTCGCGATCGTCGCGAGCTACGACACCGACCCGTTCCAGAAGTCCGGGCTCTACCTGCGCGTGACGCCGTACGGGAAGGAGGGCGCGGGGCCGGCGCTGAAGGACGAGATCGAGAAGCTCACGCCCAAGGCGATCGCGGTCGATCAGTCGAAGGACGAGCCCCTCGCCGATGGCCTGACCGCCGGCAACCTGCAGTGGCTGCGCGAGACGCTCGGCCCGGAGTTCGCCAAGCGGCTCGTCTCGGCGGAGACTCTTCTCACCTCCTTCCGCAGCCACAAGACCGCGGCCGAGATCGCGAAGATGCGCGAAGCGGTCAAGAAGACCGACGCGATCCTGACCGAGGCGCTCTCTCCGGCCGTCATCAAACCGGGGAAGACGACGGAGAAGGACGTGGCCGACTTCATCCGCAAGCGCCGCCGGGAGATGGGCCTGGGGCCCTCGTGGGAGGAAGACCAGGATCCCAACGTGATGGCCGGCCTCGCGCGCGGCCACTCGGCGGCTTCCGACGCGCTGATTCTGCCGGGAGCCGTCGTCCGTATCGACGCGGGCGTGGACGACGAGGGGTACAAGACCGATTTGCAGCGGATGGCCTACGTGCTCCGCGGTGGCGAGACCGCCGCGCCGCCCGAGGTGCAGAAGGCGTTCGACACGGTCCAGGCCGCCAACCGCGCGGCCGCGGCGGCGCTGAAGCCCGGCGCGAAGGGTGTGGACGTG
>JBASRI010000025.1:0-8873 GCA_049273755.1 Thermoanaerobaculia bacterium | reverse complement strand
GAGCAAGCCCGGCGCGTGTGGCGATCTCATGGCTGCTCGGGCGGCCCGCTGTCAGCAGCGTGATCGTCGCTGCCCGGAAAACCGAGCAACTTGAAGATAACATCCGTGCCGTAGACCTTCGACTCTCAGACGACGATGTCCGGCGACTGGACGCGGCGTCGGATCCGGGCATTCCGTATCCAAAGTGGATGGTCCTTCAGCTCGACACTGCGGAGGATCCGCGTTCGAAGATCCTGCACCCTGAGCGCTACGCGGATGGCGGTCCCTGGAAGGACCTTCGCGGAAGCAGCTGGTCCGGCTGAGAGGTCCTCACCTTGACGAAAGTCATCGGTGGGAGTATGGAAGGTTCTCGGCCTCCGACTCGGAGGTTCGACACACAAGGAGGTGTTCAAGATGGCGAAGAAGAGCAGAGGCGGCCGAATGACCGCAGCCAAGAAGCGAGCCGCGAAGAGGCGTGGCGGAAAGGGTCGGGTCGCCAAACGCAAGGCTGGTCGAAGGATCATGTCGACCTAGAGACGGTGGCCCAGCGGGACTCGGAATAAAGAGCGGGAAACTGGGATCGAACCCAGAGCATTGATCCGCAAACGCACCGGCTCGTCACGGCGGGAAGGCAAGCCGCCGCACTAGGTCCGCGTATCGCGGGTCTGTGTGCAGCGGCGTCAGGCGCGGGTCCTGCCTCGTGTACTGCATGCAGATCGACCGCTCCTGATAGCCCTTCTCGAGCCACCGGAACGCCTCGTCCTTCTCCCCGAGCCCGAGATGGATCACAGCGATCTCGTACGGGCATACGTAACGCTTCTTGGAAACCTCCATCAGCTCGTCGAGCAGCCGGCGCGCACGGCCGGGCTCGCCCGTAGCGGCGAGCGCGGTTCCCGCGGTGGCGAGGTTCATGGGGCTGTCGGAGTTCTGGATTCCCTTCTCCGCCTCCGCGATCGCTTCCGAGCGGCGCCCCATCTGGACGTAGACCAACGCGAGCAGCGCGTGCGCGAAAGCATTGCTCGGATCCATCTCGAAAATGATTCGAGCCCGCTCGGCGGCCTCGTCGTACCGTCTTAACATGAAATAGTCGAGGAGGGCGTCGTTGTGCACGCCGATGGAGAGGGGGTCGAGCTCCCTCGCGCGCCGTATCTCGGCCACCGCCTCCTCGGGGCGTCGCACGACGGTCAGGTAGTTCCCGTACCGGTCGTGAGACTCGGCGGAGCTCGGGTTGAGCTCGATGGCCCGCCGGAATTCCACTTCGGCCGAGGACCATTCCCAGTCGTATGCCACGTGCACCCACCCCAGCGCGGTGTGAGCGTCCGCGAGCGTGTCGTCGAGCTCCAGGGCCCGGATCGCCGCGGCTTTTGCCCGGGGCATCGTCTCGCGGGGCGGCAGATAATAATCGGTGAGGGCACCGTAAGCATTGGCCAGCCCCACGTAGGCGAGCGCGTCGCCCGGATCCTTCGCCAGAGCTTGCTCGAAGACGCCAATCGCCTTCCGGATGTCCTGCTCGCTCGCGGCTCTGTTCAACTGGTAGCGGCCCCGGAGATCGAGTTCGTGAACCTCGGGATCCACGGGGCGCGCCTTCAAGAGACGGGACTGTTCGGCGGGAGTGACGGCCGCCTGGACCTCGGCAGCAACGGCCTGCGCCACCTCGCTCTGGAGCGACAACGCGTCGCGCAGGTCGCGCTCGTAGCTCTTCGCCCAGACGTGCCGGTCGGTTGGAGCCTCGATCAACTGCGCCGTGATGCGCACGCGGCCGCCGCTCTTCTGCACGGAGCCTTCGAGCACCGCGTCCACGTTGAGCTCGCGCCCGATCTGCGGCAGCGGCTTCTTCGTCGCCCGGTACCCCATCACCGAGGTCCGCGAGATCACGCGAAGGGACCGGATCTGCGCGAGGTCGGTGATCAGTGCCTCGGTCATTCCATCGGCAAAGTAGTCCTGTTCCGGCTCGTGGGAGAGATTTTCGAGAGGCAGCACGGCGAGCGATTGGATGGTCCCCGGAGCGGCGCCGCGTGAGATCCGCTGCCGCAGTGCGGGCCTCACCGCGAGCACGACACCCAGGCCGACGGCGAGAGCCGCGACGAGCCACACGAGCGCAGGCACCGCGCGCTTTCTCCGAGCCGCTGCCGGTGCGGCAACCCCAGGGATCGCGGATGTGCTCGCAGTCTCCGTCAGGGCGAACGCGAGATCCCGCGCCGACTGGAACCTTTCCGACGGGCTCTTTTCCAGGCAACGGCGCACGATGCGATCGAGCGCGGGCGTCACCTCAGCGCGGGAACGGCTCGCCTCGGCGGGCTCCTCCTTCAAGATGGCGTTCATCGCCTCGACCGCCGAAGCTCCCCGGAAGGCGCGCACTCCGGTCAGCATCTCGTGCAGCACCGTCCCGAAAGCGAAGATGTCGGAGCGCTGGTCGGCGGACCCTCCACGGACCTGCTCGGGGGACATGTAACCGACCGTGCCCATGACGACGCCCGGCTCCGTCCCGGCCGTCAGTGTGGGCGCGTTCGTCGACTCGACGTCGGCCTGCCGCGGCACGAGCTTGGCGAGGCCGAAGTCCAGGATCTTGACACGACCGTCGTTCGTCACGAAGAGGTTCTCGGGCTTCAGGTCCCGGTGCACGATCCCCTTCTCGTGCGCGGCTGCCAGCCCCTGAGCGATCTGGACGCCGTAGTCCACGGCCTTGCGGACCGGCAGAGGAGAGCCCTCGAGCGCCTCGCGCAGCGTGACTCCTTCGAGAAGCTCCGAGACGACAAAGGGTGCTCCCGCCAGCTCCCCGACATCGAGGACGGTCAGGATGTTCGGATGGTTCAATGCCGAGGCCGCGCGAGCCTCCTGCTCGAACCTTCGCAGCCGGTCCAAGTCCCCGGAGAAAGAAGACGGCAACACCTTGACTGCCACTTCCCGCTGGAGCCGCGTGTCCCTCGCGCGGTACACCTCCCCCATCCCGCCCGCGCCAAGCGGCGACAGGATCTCGTAGGGGCCGAGACGGGTCCCGGCGGAAAGTGTCATCGGATGACCGAGGCGAGGATTCTATGCTGCGACGGTCTGTCAGGGGGCTGGCTCGGTGGCCGTGGGGACTGAAGCCTCACCTTGGTCCGCCCTCGCGTCCCCGCGATGTAATCTCTTGGCCACCTTGTCCCTGGTAGCCGGAACGCGCCTCGGACCTTACGAGATCCTCGCAGCGCTCGGCGCAGGCGGGATGGGCGAGGTATACCGGGCGAAGGATCCACGGCTCGGTCGCGAGGTCGCGATCAAGGTGCTGCCCGAGCGCCTGGCCGCCGACCCCAAGTCCTTGGCGCGGTTCGAGCGGGAGGCGAAGGCCGTAGCCGCGCTCTCGCATCCGAACATTCTCGCGATCCACGACTTCGGCGAGGACCAGGGTATCCACTTCGCGGTCACCGAACTGCTGGATGGGGGAACGTTGCGGGACCGACTCAACCGCGAGCGCCTGACCTGGCGAAAGGCCGTGGAGATAGGGATCGCGATGGCCGGCGGACTCGCCGCGGCGCACGCGAGGGGAATCGTGCATCGGGACTTGAAGCCGGAGAACGTGTTTCTCACATCGGGCGGCCTCGTGAAGATCCTGGATTTCGGTCTGGCGCGTTCCGACGCCGATGCCGATGCCGGTCCGGCTGCTCATCTGACGTCGGTGCCGACCGAGGCGGCGGCGACCGAGGCAGGAACGATTCTGGGCACGGTCGGGTACATGTCGCCCGAACAGGTGAGCGGAGAGCCTGCCGACGCCCGGAGCGACATCTTTTCCTTCGGTTGCGTTCTGTACGAGATGCTGTCGGGCCGCCGCGCGTTCAGTGGCAAATCGCCGGGACAGGCGATGGCCGCCATACTGCGGGACCAGCCTCCCGAGGTCTCCCGCTCCGGCGTCGAGCTGCCCGTGGGTCTCGATCGGATCGTCGCGCGCTGCCTGGAGAAGAATCCGAACGAACGGTTCCAGACGGCGCGGGACCTGGCGTTCGCGCTCCAGGAGACGTCGGGGGCATCCGCAGCGGTCCCGCCGATCGCGGCGGCACCCCCCTCGGTCACCGGGCTGCCACCGCTTCCGCGAGCCCGGCCGGTCCGGTGGTGGATGGTGGCCCTCCCCATGGCCGTCGTCGCCGCCGCCGTCCTTTTGTTGCGACCCGCCTGGCGCGACAGCCTCTTCCACGCCAACCGTGGGGTCCCGGTTTCCTCGCTGGCCGTCCTGCCGTTCGAAAACGCCAGCAAGGACCCGGATTCCGAGTACCTCGGCGACGGACTCACCGAAAGCCTGATCAATCAGATGTCCCGCCTCCCCTCGTTGAAGGTGATGGCCCGCGCGACGGTCTTTCGCTTCCGGGGTACGACCGATCCGCAGGAAGTGGGGCGAAGACTCGGCGTCGGGGCGGTCCTCACGGGCACCGTCTCCCGCCGCGGCAACCAGCTCTCCATCTCGGCGGAGCTCGTGGAGACCTCGACCGGCGTCCGTCTCTGGGGTGACAAGTACGACAGGCCGTTGGCGGACCTGCAGAGCGTGCAGGACTCGATCGCGCTGGACATCTCCAACCGGCTTCGCCCGCGGCTCTCGGGTGAGGAGAAGCTCGCCCTCGGCCGGCACGGCACCGAGAACCCCGAGGCCTACGAGCTCTTCCTGAAGGGCCGCTACCACTTCCGCAGAGAAACGGAGGAGGGGTATCTCGAGGCCAGGCGCCTGTTTCTGCAGGCCGTCGAGAAGGACCCGAAATTCGCCGAGGCGCATCTGGGAGTCGCCCTGACGTACGCCGGGATGGCCGTGGACGGCTACGCACCGCCCGCCGAATCAAGGCCGAGAGTCGAGGAGGAGATCCGAAAGGCACTCGGTCTCGACCCGGGTAGCGTCCTGGCACGCTGCGCGCTCGCGAACTACCGGTTCTTCTTCGAGTGGGACTGGACGCGCAGCGAGCGGGACTTCGAGCAACTGCGCAACGACCCGAGGGTGCTGCTCGGAGAGCAATTCCGCCCGATCGCACTGTTCTTCTGGGCCCGCGGCCGGACCGAGGAGGCAATCGCCCTGATCGAAAAGGCGCTGGGAGCCGACCCCGGCAATCTCACCTCGAGGATCATGCTGGCCGATTTCCTCGCGCAGGCCGGACGGCTCGATGAGTCGATCGCCCTGTACAGGGCCGCCATCGAATCAGAGCCTCTCGACCCGCGCCCGCTCTTCGGCCTGGCCGATGTCTTGAAGCGCCGGGGAGACGTGACCGGGGCGATCGACACCCTCCGGAAGGCTTACAAACTGTCCGGGGAGGAGGCCGGCGCGAAGGCGCTGGCCGCGGCGCGCTCGGAGAAAGACTACGAGAACGCGGAATCCGAGGTGGCGCGGTTTCGGCTGGGTGAGCTCGAGACCCTTGCGCAGGATCGGTATGTCTCGCCTTTCGACCTCGCCCGGGCGGCCGCGCAGGTCGGAGCGCGCGAGAAGGCATTCACGAGGCTCGAGGCGGCCTTCGCCGAGCGGTCCGCCGGGCTCGTTTACCTCAAAATGGACCGGGCCTGGGACCGGATCCGGGACGACGCCCGGTTCGCCTCACTCGTTCGGCGCGTGGGGATCCCCTGAAAAGGGGCGCCTCCCCTCACCCGATTCTTTGGTAGGCTTTTGCAAGCTCGAAGGTCGAATCCGAGCGATGGGAGGCTCCCATGAAACGTCGAATCGGCCTGGTGGGGCTCGTCGCTGCCGTCGGACTCTGGACAGGAGCGGATCTTCTGGCCTGCGGGGACAAGTTCCTCGTCGTCAGCCGGGGGACGCGTTATCAGCGGCCGAAGAACGCCCGAGCGGCGTCGATCCTGATCTACGCGAATCCGTCCACTGGCCTCGCGGCGGCTTTGAAGAACATCCCCGTGGAGTCCGTCCTGAAGCACGAGGGACATCGGTTCGCGACGGTCGAGACGCCCGAGCAGCTCTCCGCCATTCTGGCGGGCGGCCGCTTCGACGTCGTTCTCGTGGCCAGCGGCGACGCGGCCGCGGTCGAGAAGCTTCTCGGCGGAAGTCCCGACGCACCGGTGCTACTGACTGTCTGCAACAAGGCGAGCGGCCAGGAGCCGAAGGAAGCGGAGAAAAGCGCCTCGTGCTCCCTGAAGGCTCCCCCCAAGGCGGGGTCACTCCTGGAAGCGATCGACAACGCGGTCGAGCGTCACGACAAGAACGCACAAAAGGCCCAGACCCGCACCTAGAAAACTGCGGCCGTCGCGGTGAATCCGAAGCTTCGTTTCCTCCCCGCGGCCGCGGTGGTCGCGGTGTTCGCTTTCGCGCCTTCGTCGGCCGCTGCTCAGGCCTTCACTCTTCCCCAAGGCGTCGGGGCGGTCACCCTGGCGTGGCAATACGTCGACAACACCGGGCATCTGCTGAGCGACGGCTACCTCCGGAAGGCGGGGCAGAGCGTCACGACGAGCGCGGACTTCGAGCTGGACTACGGCGTCACGGACCGGCTCTCCGGCACGTTCGGTATCCCGTTGGTCTTCGCGAAGTACACGGGCGCGCTGCCGCCTCCGTCGATGCTCCCCGTCGATGCGTGCCGCTGCTGGCACTCGACGTTCCAGGACTTTTCCCTGGCCGCTCGCTACCGGTTCGGAGACGACCCCTGGGCGGTCACACCCGTTGTGAGGTACATCCGCCCGAGCCACGACTACAGCTACAAGGGAGAAGCCGTCGCGGGGCGGGATCTGCAGGAAGGCCAGATCGGTGTCTTTGCGGCAGCGCGGCTGGGCTTTCTGCCCAACGCCAGCGTCCAGGCCGGCTACACGTACGCGTTCGTCGAAAAGGTCCTCGACATCCCGCTCAACCGGAGCAATGGCTATATCGGTCTCGGCTATGCCCTGTCGCGCCGGCTCTACGTCCATGCGGACGGCCTCCTGCTGTGGACGCATGGCGGCCTCCGGGCCGGCTCCGTGACGGGGCATCCGTTCCCGTTCCCCGGCGAGCTGGGCCCCCCAGGGTCGGAACGCTTCGCGCAGCGCGATCGGATCCTCAAAGTCAGGAATTGGAAGGTCGGAGGCGGGCTCTCCTACTCCGCCGGCCCCGTCGATTTCTTCGCGGCGATCACGAAGTACGTCTGGGGAAGAGACTCCCACGACGGCCAGGCCTACACCGCCGGCGCGACCTGGTACTTCGGCCTGCCGAATTAACCGCGCTTATTGGGCGGCCGTCCTGAGCAGACTCTCGATCTTCGAGTCCAGGTCCCTGGCGACCCGCAGGGCTTCCTGACTCCCGTGAGGTCTCTGACGACGTCATCGAACGACTTGGAAGACGCCACGCTGAACCGCTGTAATTGAACCTCGATCCTCGACATTTGCTCAACTCAACAGGAAATCAGAGCTTCCGCCTCATGCGGCAGCGGCTTCGAGCGCCGCGAGCAGATCGGGCGCTTCCCATGACCCGTCGTAGCGGACGCCGTTGATGAAGAACGTCGGCGTGCCGTTGACGCCGCTGCGTATGCCCGACCGGATGTGCTCGCGAATTCGCTCGACGTGCGCCTCGGAGGCGAGCTCGCTCGTGAAGCGCTTGCCGTCGAGATGGAGCGCCTTCGCGTATCGGACGAGATCCGCATCTTCGAGTGCGTCCTGGTGCTCGAAGAGCATGCCGTACATCTGCCAGAACTTGCCCTGGGCGCCGGCGGCCTCCGCCGCCTCGGCGGCGTGCATCGCGTGCGGATGCATCTGCGTCAGCGGGAAGTGGCGGAAGACGAACCGCAGGCGCGCTCCCATTTTCCTGCGCACGCCCTCCACGTACGGGTAGGCGGCCCCGCAGCTCGGGCACTCGAAATCCCCGTATTCGACGAGCGTGACCGGGGCATCGTCGGGTCCCGAACGGTGATCGGCGTCGGACACGGAAGGCGCCAGGCGGCTCACGGTTTCCCCTTTTCTCCGCTCAGTTTGTCGAGCGCCTCGAGAATCCCGTCGGCACCCGGGTTGACGCCGACGGGCGACACGTACGACCAGCGCACGACTCCGTCGCTGTCGAGCACGAAGAGAGCGCGCTCGGAGATCCCCTCGCCCGTCCGGTAAACGCCGAAGGCGCGCGCTACATCCCCCTTCGGCTCGAAATCCGCCAGCAGAGGGAAGTGAAGCTTGCGCGCTTCGGCGAAGGCCCGGTGGCACCAGGCGCCGTCGACCGAGATACCGAGCAGCTGCGCGCCGTGGTGCCGGAACTCCGGAAGGATCTCGTTGTAGAGCGACATCTGGTCGCCGCACACGGGACTCCAGTCCGCCGGGTAGAACGCCAGAATGACGGGGTTGCCTCGGAAGTCCGACAGCTTGACCTTCTGGTCCGGTGTCGAGTTCAGCTGAAATTCGGGAGCGACCACCCCCGCGGCGAGCGCTGAGTTCGTCAGGATCTCCTCCTTTCGGTCAGGTTTCGAGCCTCGCCTCCGTCCTCATCCTGGCCAAGGCCGCGCTCACCGCGCGTCCACGAGCTCTCGTTCGCTCCCCCCGGGTGTCACGACTTCAGGGTTGGGGTGCAGCCGGGGGTTTCGGCGCTGACGAATCCGAGAGAGGCCGAACCCAGGCGGGATCTTCGATGTTCCACCCGCCACCGAGCGCCTTGTAGAGCTGGACAAAGTTGAAGAGACGGGAGAACCGCACCTGTGCGAGCGCATTCTCCGCCGGAAAAAGCTGCTGCTGGGCATCGAGCACTTCGACATAACTCGAAAGCCCGGCGAGGTATCGGATATTCGCGAGGCGAACGGCCTCCTGATAGGCGCCGACCGATCGCGCCTGCTGCCTCTCGACCTCTGCGAGCTTCTGGTGGGCGACCAGGGCCGTCGAGACTTCGCCAAACGCATTCGTGACGGCCGACTCGTACTGAATCTTCGCCTGTTCCCACTGCGCGACATTCACGTCGTATTGGTTCTTCAGGCGCAGTCCCTGGAAGAGAGGACCGGTCAGAC
>JBASRI010000225.1:0-4175 GCA_049273755.1 Thermoanaerobaculia bacterium | reverse complement strand
CGTCTGAACGTGGTCCTCAATTTCTCCGAAGAGCTGAAGCGCCGCGTTCCGGCGGAGATGCATCCGTGAGCTTGGCAGGCGGCACCCGTCTCGGCCCCTACGAGATCCTGTCGCCGCTCGGCGCGGGCGGGATGCGGGAGGTATACAAGGCGAAGGACGAGCGGTTAAGCCTTCGAGGCCGTCCTCTTGGGAGCCGCAAGTGACTACCGACGACGTTGCTGCCGTGGTGCCGTTCTGCTCGCAGCAGGAGTACATCTCATCCGGGCGGCGCGCTCGGCAGTTCTGGCAGCGAAAGCTCGTCTTGATGACGCCTCCTGATCTTCTCCCTCGGGAAGAGGGTTGCTGCGACGCTCGTACTGCGGCCGGGCCTGCTGGTGCTATTCTGCTCGGTCGAGTTTAGGGGAGGCGTTCAGGTGGGTCAGGGATGCCCCCGCTTCGGTCTGCGCCGCAGTCCATTGCGCGTGCGTCCTCGAACCCATGGAAGGAGCTTGTGATGCGATCCACCAGGGTGGCTATCCTTGCGAGCGTCGCGCTGGTTGCGGCAAGCGCCCGGGGGCAGGAGGCGCGACCGGTGATGATCGCACCAATGAAAGCGCCTTTGGCGCCCGCGACACAGACGAGAGCTCCCGAGATCTACGGGACGTCGGGTGCCTCGTACGTCACGGTTCCCCAATGGGAATTCGAGCCTGGGATCAGCAGCTGGGGCTGGGCAGACACCGGTGGAACGCAACCGCTGAGGTACACGCAGACGCCGGGCACCTTCTACAATGCGTCGCCGCATCTTCCGTCCGGCGCCCTTCTGACGTCGCTCGAATTCGACTATTGTGACGACAACGAGACAGAAAACCTCAGTGTGATCCTGTTCAACCTCGACAAGCTCAACCACGCGATCTTCAATCTCGGGAGCGTCGCCTCCACGGGGGCGCCCGGGTGCACCTCCGGCATCGTGGACCTCACGCCCGCCAACTACAGGGTCGATAACGCCAATGAAAGGTTGCTTCTGCAACTCTACTTTGGAGCCAATGGCGACAGCACGACTCGCTTCGCGGGCGTGACCATCGGGTACAAGCTCCAGGTCAGCCCGGATCCGGCGATTCAGACGTTCACCGACGTGCCGCTCAGCCACCCGTTCCACCGGTACATCGAGGCGCTGGCCGCGGCAGGGATCACGGGCGGCTGTAATGTGAGCCCGCCGCTCTACTGCCCGAACGCTCCCGTCACGCGGGGACAGATGGCCGTCTTTCTCTCCGTGGCGCTCGGCCTCTACTGGCCAAACTAGATTCCGTTGGCCTCATCTCCGGGCGAGCTGCCGGCCTTCGGGCCGGCAGTCTTGTCGTTGGGTCCTCAAAATATTTACGGTCTTCATCCGTCTACAGCAGTGTGGAGACGGCACAGTTGACCATCGACCGTGTGAAGGACGATCAGGATCAGCGCATCACCGAAGCCGTCGAGCGGGAGGGCGCCCGGCTGCGGAGCTTCGTGCGCAAGCGCCTGCCGGACCGTCTCGACGCCGAGGACGTCGTACAGGACGTCTTCTCCGAGCTCGTCGAGGCTTACCGGCTCACGATGCAGATCGATCAGGTGGGAGCCTGGCTGTTTCGCGTGGCCCGAAATCGCATCACGGATCTGCTCCGAAGGCGAAAAACCGCGGCGCTCGGCGACAGCCTTCCGCATGCCGAAGACGGAGAGGTCTCGCGGCTCGAAGATCTTCTTCCTTCCCCGGACGCCGGGCCCGAGGCCGCCTACGCCCGGACGGTGCTGCTGGAAGAGCTCGCGGACGCTCTGGACGAGCTTCCAAAGGAGCAACGCGACGTCTTTCTCGCGCACGAAGTCGAGGGCCGCAGCTTCAGAGAGCTGGCCTCCGAGACCGGCCTCAGCATCAACACGCTGCTCTCACGAAAACGCTATGCGGTGCTTCATCTCCGAGAGCGGCTTCAAACGATCTATTCCGACTTCCAGAAAGGGTGGACGCAATGAGAGGTCACTGGTTCGCAAGGGCGCTTCAGATTCTGGCTCTTCTGCTGGTCGTCATCGCCGGGTTCGGGCAGGCGGTGTTGCAGCTCTGGAACTGGCTCATGCCGACGATCTTCGGATTGCCCGCAATCGGGTTCTGGCAGGCGGTCGGGCTGATGGCTCTGTGCTGGATTCTCTTCGGCGGGCTCCGAGGCGGACGAGGCTTTGGCAGGGGTTGGCGCCACGCGTGGGAGGGACGCTGGCAGCGCATGACCCCGGAGGAGCGCGAGCGCTTTCGCAAGGGCCTCCAGGGCCGTTGCGAGCCGCCTTCACCGGCTGCGGGATCCTAAATCGGGGCTCGAGAAACGAGCGTAAGATCGAAACGAAGGCTGCTTCGAGATGCCGACCCCGAATCTCCCGTGGAACTGCCCGAACCCCTACTGCGAGAATCCGCACAACCCGACCTCCGTCCCGGTCAACGGCGTCATCCGCTGCCGGTCCTGCGGCTGGGAACGCAAGGTCGTGGCGCCCGAGCCCGAGGACATCGACGATCTTCCGGGCCTCTTCACCCCCATCGAGCCTCCCAAAAGGGAGGGCGGATAGGCGCACGATAGACTCCCGCGCGTGCTGCCGCGCGAGTCGGAAATCCTCGACCTGCTCCGCAAGAAGGGGTCGCGGGTCCTCTCCTTCAAGGACCTGGCCAAGGCGTTCCACGTCGGCAACGACGAGGAAGAGGCCTTCCACACCCGGCTCGACGCTCTCGAGCGGCGAGGCGAGGTCGCGCGGATTCGAGGCGAAAAATACTCGGCGATCGAGTACTCGAACCTCGTCGCGGGCCGGCTGACCGTCCGCCCCGAAGGCTTCGGGTTCGTCCTGGCGGCGGAGGGCGAAGATCTCTTCATCCCCCGCTCCGGAATGCATGGAGCGATGGACGGGGACACGGTTCTCGCGCGCGTCGAGACGCCGCGGGCCTCGGGTCGGCGCGGCCGGGACCCCCGCGTGTCGGGCGTCGTCGTGCGCGTCCTCGTCCGGGCGCGGGAGAGGGTCGTGGGCCGGTTCGAAACGCAGGATGGCAAGAAAATCGTCCTCCCGTACGACCCGAAGATCGACGCCGTGATCCGGATCGCTTCCGGCAAGACCGCCGGAGCGCAGGATGGGGAGATCGTCGAGGCGCGCCTGACGGCGTTTCCGGATGCGCGCCGAGTGGCCCAGGGGGAAGTCGAGGAGCGGCTGGGGTTTCTGGGCCAGCCGGGCGTCGACATCGAGATCGTGCTGCGCTCCCACAATCTGCCGCCGCGTTTTCCCGAGCCGGTCGTCGAGGAGTCCCTGCGCTTCCCGGAAGCCGTCGCGTCCGAGGACGTGCGGGGGCGCCGCGACTTTCGCGAGCACCGGATCGTCACGATCGACGGCGAGACGGCGAAGGACTTCGATGACGCGATCGAGGTCGAGAAGACGGCGGGGGGTTATCGGATCGGCGTCCACATCGCCGACGTCTCCCACTACGTGACCGAGGGGACCTCCCTCGACGACGAGGCGCGGTCGCGCGGCACGTCGGTCTATTTCCCGGGGCGAGTGTTGCCGATGCTCCCGGAGCGTCTGTCCAACGGCCTCTGCTCCTTGAACCCCCGCGTCGACCGCCTGGTTCTCTCGGCGATCCTGGACCTGGACGCGAAAGGGCGCGTCACGGGCGCGGACTTCACCAAGGGCGTGATCCGGAGCGCGCACCGGATGACGTACACGGAGGTCGCGCGTCTGCTCGAGACGCAACCCACGTCCGAGGACCGGCTGCGGTACGGGCCCTTTCTCGCGGATTTCCTTCTGATGGCCGAGGTCGCCCTGCTGCTGCGCACGCGGCGCGAGGCGCGCGGCTCGATCGACTTCGACCTGCCCGACGCCGACATCGTGTTAGACGACGAGGGCCTCGTGGTCGGCATCGTTCCGGAGTCGCGCAACGTGGCTCACCGGCTGATCGAGGAGTTCATGCTGGCGGCCAACGAGGCCGTGGCCAAGAAGCTCGTCTTCGCCAAACAGCCGGCGATCTACCGCGTTCACGACCGCCCCGACCCCGACCGCCTCGTGGATCTGCGCGAGGTGCTCGAGAGCTTCGGCTACGAGCTCAAGGGAGATCTGGAAGAAGTGCCTCCGGCCGCGTTCCAGAAGCTTCTCGTCGAGATCGAGGGAAAGCCCGAGGAGCGGCTGCTCCACGACTTGCTCCTGCGGGC
>JBASRI010000218.1:0-1862 GCA_049273755.1 Thermoanaerobaculia bacterium | reverse complement strand
GTCGCGCGCTCCGCGGCGGGTCTTCCGTTCGGCGTGGTCCTCGCGTCGGCGATGGTCGGGCCGCTCTTTTCGCAGTCGGCCTGGAACAACGTGACGTTCGCCTCGGAAGAGGTGAAGGACCCGGGGCGCACGCTCCCGTTCGCACTGCTGGTCGGATGCTTCCTCGTCACGACTCTCTACGTGATCACCAATGCGGCGTACCTGAAAGCGCTGGGGCTCTCGGGCATTCAGCACGCGCCCGAGGACCGGGTGGGGACGGCGGCCGCGGCCGCGGTGTTCGGCCCGAGCGCCGCGGGCGCGATGGCGGCGGCCATCATGGTCTCGACGTTCGGCTGCGTGAACGGCCTCATCCTCTCGGGCGCGCGGGTCTCTTTCGCCATGGCGCGCGACGGCCTCTTCTTCCGGCGCCTGGCGCGGTTGAATCGCGCCGCGGTGCCCGGCGGGGCTCTCTGGCTCCAGGCCGCGTGGGCCTCGCTTCTGGTGCTGACCGGGACGTACTCCCAGCTCCTGAAGTACGTGATCTCGGCGGACCTGCTTCTCTACGTTCTGCTGGTCGCCGCGGTCGTCGCGCTGCGCTTGCGGCACCCCGAGTGGCCGCGCCCTTTCCGCGCGCCGGCCTACCCCTGGCTGCAGCTCCTGTACGCCGCGGCCGGCCTGACGCTGATCGCCGCGCTCCTGGCAGGAAACCCGGGCACGACGTGGCCGGGATACGTCCTGCTCGCTTCGGGAGTGCCGGCATATTTCCTGTGGAACCGCCGAGCCTGAGGGACGTCCGCGACGGAGCGCTTCTCGTCGAGCATCCCGGCCTGCCCGACGACGACGCGAACCGCGCGGCGGTCGCGCTCGGCCGGGCGCTGCTCGCCTCCGGCGAGCCGGGGCTCCTCGACGCGATTCCGGGAGCCCGCACGCTCCTCCTCCTCTTTGTGCCAGAGCGGCTCGCGCGCGAGCGGCTCACGGCGGCCGTCGAGGCGGCGGCGGCGGGCGGCTCGGAAGACACCGCGTCGAGCCGGTTGCTCCGGATTCCGGCCGTCTATGACGGGGAGGACCTCGCCGAGGCGGCGCGGCTCACCGGGATCTCCCCGGGAGAGATCGCCCGACGCCATGCGGGCGCCCGATACCGTGTCGCCTTCATCGGCTTTGCCCCGGGCTTCGCGTACCTCGCGGGCCTTCCGCCGGAGCTCGCCGTCCCGAGGCTCTCGTCGCCGCGACCGCGTGTGCCGGCCGGAAGCGTGGCGATCGGCGGCGCCTGGACCGGCGTGTACCCGGCGGCCTCGCCGGGCGGCTGGCGGTTGATCGGTAGGACTTCGGTCCGGCTCTTCGATCCTCGAGCCGAACCGCCCTCGCTCCTGCGGGCAGGAGACCGCGTCGAGTTCGAAGCGGTTCCGCCCGGCCGGATCCCCGCGCCGCCGCCGCAGGAGATCGAACCTCCCGCCGGCCGCCCGGTCTTCCGCGTGCTCTCTCCCGGGCTCTTCACCTCGGTCCAGGGCGCGCCGCGTTTCGGTCTCGGCTCGGCGGGGGTGCCGGGAGGCGGCGCCATGGACTTCGTCTCGCTCGCGGCCGCAAACGCGCTCGTCGGCAACGCGCCGGGCGCCGGCGCGCTCGAGATGACGCTCTCGGGGGCCGAGCTCGAGTGTCTCGAAGACGCTGTCCTCGCCTTTGCCGGCGCAAATCTCGAGGCGGCCATCAACGGCCGCCGCGCGCCAGCCGGGGAGGCGTTTCGCGTCTCGGCCGGCGAGCGGCTGCGGTGCGGCCGGATCTCCAGCGGGGCGCGCGCATACCTCGCCGTGCGGGGCGGCATCGTGGGCGCCGGAATCACGCGGCGGATCGCGGCGGGGGAGCGGATGGCCGTTGGCTCCCAGCTC
>JBASRI010000213.1:0-2011 GCA_049273755.1 Thermoanaerobaculia bacterium | reverse complement strand
CCCGAGGGCGGCCACGGGCTCGACGCCGCGCTGCGCCTGCGCTCCGACCGCCTCGCCGGGATTCTCAACGGCATCGACACCGAGTCCTGGAATCCCGCCACGGACCGCGAGATCGCGGCGGTCTTCGACGCGAAGACGCTCGAGGCGCGCGCCAAGAACAAGGCCGCGCTCCAGGAGGAAGCGGGCCTCGAGAAGGACGCCCGGATGCCGATGCTTGGAGTGGTCTCGCGGCTGGTCAAGGAGAAAGGCTTCGAGATCGCGGCCCCGGCGGTCAAGCGGTGGCTGGAGCGCGGCGGGCAGTTCGTCCTCCTGGGCACGGGGGATCCGACCCTGGAGCACGAGTACGCCCAGTTCGAGATGCGGTTCCCCCACCGCGCGAGCGTGCGGCTGCGCTTCGACAGCCGCTACGCGCGGCGGATTTACGCTGGCGCCGACGCTCTTCTCGTCCCGTCCCGCTACGAGCCGTGCGGTCTCGCGCAGATGATCGCGATGCGCTACGGGTGCGTGCCCGTGGCGCGGCGAACCGGGGGGCTGGCCGATACGGTCACCGACGCGGGGGAACCCGGGGGCACCGGCCTGATGTTCGACGAATTCAACTCGTGGGCGCTCTGGGACGCTCTCGAGCGGGCCCTCAAGGTGTACGCTCAGGTCCCCAAATGGGCCGAGCTCCAGAAAAACGGCATGGGCCGCGACTTCTCCTGGTCGGGGTCCGCGAAGGAGTATGCCGCGCTCTACGAGCGAGCGAAGGCGGCGCGCACCGGGCGATAAGAGGCCTCCCGTGAGGGCCCGCGCCGTCATCCTCGCCGGCGGGGAAGGGTCGCGGCTGGGCGTGCTGACCGAGAAGAGGGCCAAGCCCGCCGTCCCCTTCGCGGGCAAGTACCGCATCATCGACTTCACGCTCTCCAACTGCGTCAACTCCGGGATCTCGGACGTCATGATCCTGACCCAGTACCGCCCCCATTCCCTGAACGAGCACATCGCCTCGGGCCGACCGTGGGACCTCGACCGCAGTTTCACGGGCGGCGTCCAGATCTACCAGCCCTACCGCGGGCGTTCCGTCACGGACTGGTATAAGGGCACGGCCGACGCGATCGCGCAGAACCTCTCCTTCGTCGAGCGGGCTTCGCCCGACCTCGTGCTCGTCCTCTCGGGCGACCACATCTACAAGATGAACTACGGGTGGCTGATCGCTTTTCACCTCGAAAAGCAGGCCGACGTCACGATTGCGACGCTGAACGTCTCGCGGGAGGAAGCGACCCGGATGGGCATCCTCGCCACCGACGACGAGGCGCGCATCACGCAGTTCGTCGAGAAACCCGCCGATCCGCCGGGGACGCTGGCCTCGATGGGCATCTACGTCTTCGGCCGCGCCATGCTCTCGCAAGTGCTGACGGAGGACTCCAAGCGCCGCGACTCCTCGCACGACTTCGGCAAGGACGTCATTCCGCGGATGGTGACGTCGGGCCAGCGCGTCTTCGCGTATCCGTTCCAGGGTTATTGGGTCGACGTCGGGACCGTGGACGCCTACTGGCAGACGCAGATGGACCTGCTCAAGACGCCGCCGCCCGTGGACCTGAACGACCGGGCGTGGATCGTTCATACGCGCTCGGAGGAGCGCCCGCCGGTCGCAATCCACAACGGCGCGATCGTGCGGGACAGCATGATCACCGACGGCTGCATCATTTCCTCGGGCGCGCGCGTCGAGAAGAGCATCCTCTCCCCCGGCGTCTTCGTCGGCCCGAACGCGGTGATCCGCGAGTCCGTCATCCTCACCGACACGTGGATCGACGCCGGTGCGCGCGTGGAGCGGGCAATCGTGGACAAAGCCGTCCGCATCGGGCGCCGGGCTCGGGTCGGCAAAGCGGCGCGCGGCGAGAAGCCGTCCGACGGCCACGGCATCACGACGATCGGCAAGAACGCCGAGATCCCCGACGGCGCCACCGTTCGGCGCGGCGCTGTGATCCACACCGACGTCACCGCGGAGCAGTTTGCGGCGGCACCGGCGCGCCGG
>JBASRI010000216.1:0-7847 GCA_049273755.1 Thermoanaerobaculia bacterium | reverse complement strand
GGCCCAGGCGGCCAGCGCGCACGCCGCGGACGCGGCGATGCGCCGCCTCATGCCGAGGTTTCCGTGGCCTCCGACGGCCCGCCGTCCTCCTCGCCGTACATCTCCTCCTTGTGCACGAGGCTGTACTTCTTGGCGTAGTAGCGGAAGGAACGGAACGACATGTGGAGAAGCTCGGCGGCCTTGGTCTGGACGCCGCCGCAGCGGTCGAGCGCCTCGCGCATGAGGCGCTTGCCGACCGTTTCCAGGTACGCCTCCAGGTTGATCCCCTCTTCGGGCAGGCTCTCGAAGTCGGGCACGCGGGTCCGCACGCCGAGGGCCACCGTCTCGGGCAGGCTCGAGGCGTTGATGACCGGCCCGGCTTCCAGCGCGACCGTGCGCTCGAGCGTGTTCTCGAGCTCGCGCACGTTGCCGGGCCACGGATAGGCCTCGAGCAGGCGCATCGCCTCGACCGAGATTCTCTTCTCCGGGATCCGCTGGTCCTTGCAGAGCTTGGTGATGAAATGGGTCGTCAGGTGCGCGATGTCCTCGGTGCGGGAGCGCAACGGGGGCAGCGGGATCGGGATGACGTTGATCCGGTAGAAGAGGTCCTCTCGGAAGCGGCCTTCGGCGACCAGGTCGTTCAAGTCCTTGTTGGTGGCCGCGATGATGCGCGCGTCCACCGACACCTCGTCGTTGCCGCCGACTTTCCGGATGAGCTTCTCCTGGATCGCGCGGAGGAGCTTGACCTGCATGGTCGGCGTCGTCTCGGAGATCTCGTCGAGGAAGAGCGTCCCGCTGTCGGCCTCCTGGAAGAGCCCGCGCTTCTCGCGGACGGCCCCGGTGAAGGCGCCCCGCTCGTGGCCGAAGAGCTCGGACTCGAGCAGCGCCTCGGGCAGCGCGCCGCAGTTGATCGAGACGAACTTTCGGTCCTTGCGCACCGACGAGAAGTGGATGGCGCGCGCGATCAACTCCTTGCCGGTTCCGCTCTCGCCGGTCAGCAGGACCGTGGAGGAGACTTTGCCGATCCGCTCGATCGTGCGGAAGATCTCCTGCATCCGGCTGCCGCGGCCGATGATGTTGGCGAACTGGTATTTCCCGGCGAGCTCCTGCTTGAGGTAGGTGTTCTCCTCCTGGAGCTGCTTTTCTCCCAGCGCGCGCCGGACGATCAGCAGGAGCTCGTCGTTGTCGAAGGGTTTCTTGATGTAGTCGATCGCGCCGCGCTTCATGGCCTGGATGGCGTCTTCGGTCGAGGTGTGCGCGGTGATCATGATGACGGGCGTCTCGAGTTTCTCCTCCCGGACGCGGGCCAGCAGGTCGAGCCCGTTGCCGTCGGGCATCTTGATGTCGCAGAGGATCACGTCGGGGCTCGCGCGCAATGCCGCCGCCACCCCCTCGGTGTAGTTGGCGGCGATCGAGACTTCGAAGCCCTGCTTGTGGAAGAAGTACTGCAGAACCTCCCGGAGCGACTTCTCATCGTCGACGATCAAGAGCCGGGGCTTGCTCATTGCACCGTCTCCGCCGAGCGCGAGACGCCGCCGGCTGCCACGGCGTCGGGAGCGCTGCGGGGCAACAGGATCGTCACGGTCGTGCCCTCCCCCGGGGCGGACTCGACGTCGATGGCGCCTCCGTGGTCCTCGACGATCCGCCGAACGATCGCCATTCCGAGTCCGGTCCCGCCGTCGAAAGCCGTCGAGAAAGGGGTGAAGACGCGGGCGATCTCTTCCTCGTTCATTCCACGGCCGGTGTCGCGGAACTTGATGCTATACCACGCGCCGTTCTCCCGGCCCTCGACCGTCAGCGCCCCGCCGTCGGGCATCGCGCGCACCGCGTTCTTGGCGACGTTGTAGACGATCTGCCGGATCTGGTCGCGGTCCCCGGCCAGAAGCGACACCGAGGGCACGACGTCGTGCGCGATGTGGTGCGCGTCCGAGACCTCGTCGGAGAGACGGAAGAGATCCAGCACCTCCTGAACGTTGGTCGCGACGTCGAAGACGGCGACGCGGCGCTCTTGCGGCCGCACGAAGCGCAGGAATTCCTCGAGGATCTTGGAGAGCCTTTTCGACTCCGAGACGATGATCTCCATCAGGCGCCGCTCCGCGGATCCGACGGAGAGCTCGTGTGAGAGAACCTGGACAGATCCCGAGATCGAGGCGAGCGGATTGCGGATCTCGTGGGCGATGCCCGCGGCGAGCTCGCCGACGGCCGCGAGCTGCTCGTTGAAGCGCGCCTGCCGCTCGAGCTTCTTGACCTCGGTCAGGTCCTGGAAGACGATCAGCGCCCCGTCCTCCCCGCTGCCGTCCTTCAACGTGCGCACCGAGTACCCGAGGACGCGGCGCGCGTCGCCGCGCTGGATCTCGACCTCCGCCCGGTAGCCCTCGCGGCCTCGCGTGCGGTGCCGGATCTCGTCCCACTGAGCCGGCAGATCCAGGCCGATCTCGGCCAGCAGCCGTCCGGTGGCCCGGGCCGGCACGATGCCCAGGATGTCGCCGCCGGCCTGGTTCAGGAACGTCACCCGCTGGCGCGCGTCGGCGGTCACGAGCCCCGACGACATCGAGGCGATGACGTTGGCGTAGAGCGACTGGATGCGGGAGAGAGCCTTCTGGCGGCTCTCGAGCTCCTGCCGCGTGCCCCGCAGCTTCTCCGAAAGGTAGGAAACCATGAAGGCCACGCCGTAGAAGCCGACGACCGTGATCGCGAGGTTGTAGCCGGTGAGCTCGGCGCCCCAATGCGCCGCCGCCGCCATCTGGGGCCGCGGGAGCACCTCGTAGGCCGTCAGCTCGACGACGAGCCCGTGGAGAAGGGCGGCGACGGAGGCGACGACCACGGCCCCCGTTCGGTACAGCAGGAACGCCGCGGCGCCGATGACGACGAGGTAGAGGAACGTGAACACCGAGCTCGGGCCGCCCGTCGAGTAGACGAGCAGGCAGACGAGCGCCAGGTCTCCGAGGATCTGGGCGTAGGCCTCGACCCGGGCCGGCAGGAACCGGCCCACGGTCCAGTGGAACAGGGAGAGAACGAACGCCAGGGCGCAGAGGCCGTAGAGGTAGGAGATCTCGACCTCGGCCTCGGAGCCGACCTGGACCAGGATGGCGGACAGGAGGATCAGGAAGAAGACGACGATCCGGATCGTCGTCAGCCAGAAGAGCGAGCGGCGGAGGGCGTCGTCCACGCTATTGTTGGGAACCGGGAACCGGGAGCCGGAAATCGAGCCGGGGCGGCGCCACCGATTTCTGTTTTCCGATTCCCGTTTCCCGCCCCCCTATCCGATCTTGTTGATCAGAGTAAACATCGGCAGGTACATCGCGATGACGATGCCGCCGATGATGACGCCGAGGATGAAGATCATCACGGGCTCGAGCAGCTTGACGAGGCCCTGGACGGCGATGTCGACCTCGTCCTCGTAGAACTCGGCGATCTTGTTGAGCATGGCGTCGAGGGCGCCCGTCTGCTCGCCGACGCCGATCATCTGCACGACCATGTTCGGGAAAACCTCGGAATCGCGCAGGGGCTCGACCAGGGTCTTGCCGTTCTCGACGCTCTTGCGGGTCTCGACGATCGCGTCCTCGACGATGGCGTTGCCGGCGGTGCGCGCCGTGATGTCGAGGCTTTCGAGGATCGGCACGCCCGAGGAGGTCAGCGTCGCGAGCGTGCGGCAGAAGCGAGCCACGGCGATCTTTCGGAGAATGGTGCCGATGATCGGCATCTTCAGCATCGCACCGTCGACGACGCGCCGGCCCCGATAGGTCCTGTAATAGCGCCGGAAGAAGAAGATGGCCGCGGCGATGCCGATGACGAAGAAGATGAAGTAGCGAGCCAGGAAGTTGGACGCCGCGATGACCACGCGCGTGGGGAACGGCAGCTCCGCCCCGAGGCTGGTGAACAGGGCGGCGAACGTCGGGATGACCTTCAGCAGGATGACCGCGACGACGATGGCCGCGATGACGATGACCGCGATGGGATAGATCAGGGCGGCCCGGACCTGGGACCGCAGCTTGACGGCCTTCTCGATGTATGTCGAGAGCCTCTGGAGGATCGTGTCGAGAATACCGCCCGCCTCGCCGGCGGCGACCATGTTCACGTAGAGGTCGTCGAAGGCCTTGGGGTGCCGGCGCATCGCGTCGGCCAGCGTCGAGCCGGCCTCGACGTCCTGGCGGACCTGGAGCAGGATCTTGGCGAAGCTCTTGTGCTCCTGCTGGTTGGCCAGGATCTCCAGGCACTGCACGAGGGGGAGGCCCGCGTCGATCATGACCGAGAACTGGCGCGTGAAGACGGCCAGGGTCTTGGCCGGAACCTTCCGGCCCATCTTGGTGAGGGAGATCTCCTTGCCGCGCTCCCGGATGCCGGTGACGACGATGTTCTGACGGCGGAGGGCCTGGAGCGCCCCCTCCTTGGTGTCCGCGACGAGCACGCCCTCCTGGACGAGGCCGGTGCGGTTTCTGCCCTTCCAGACGAAGTTCGGCATCGCGCGTTACCTCTTGCCGGCCGAGGCGGCCACCGTCGGGACGTTGACCCCGGAGCCGCGGTTGATGAGGTCCTGGAGCTCGTCGGGCATCGAGGAGCGCGAGAGCGCGGCCTCGAGCGTGACCAGTTTCTTCAGGTACAGGGTGGCGAGCGACTGGTTGAACGTCTGCATGCCGAACTTGGACTGGCCCGACTGCATCGAGGAGTAGATCTGGTGGATCTTGTCCTCGCGGATGAGGTTCCGAATCGCCGCGTTGGGGACCAGGATCTCCAGCGCCATGACTCGCCCCTTGCCGCTCGAGCGCTCGAGCAGCGTCTGACACATGATGCCCTCCAGGACGAAGGAGAGCTGAGTGCGGATCTGGCTCTGCTGGTGGGCCGGGAAGACGTCGATGATGCGGTTGATCGAAGTCGTGGCCGAGTTCGTGTGGAGGGTCGCCAGCGTCAGGTGGCCGGTCTCGGCGATGCGCAGGGCCGATTCGATCGTCTCGAGGTCTCGCATTTCGCCGATGAGCACGACGTCGGGGTCTTCGCGCAGCACGCTGCGCAGGGCGTTCGAGAAGGAGTGCGTGTCGGCGTGCAGCTCGCGCTGGTTGACCAGGCACTTCTTGTGGCTGTGGAGGAACTCGATCGGGTCTTCGATTGTGACGATGTGGAGCTGCTTCTCGCGGTTGATCTTGTCGATCATCGCCGCTTGGGTCGTCGTCTTGCCCGAGCCCGTCGGGCCGCAAACGAGGATCAGGCCGCGCGGCTTGTCGCAAAGGAGCTCGACGACCGGGGGCAGCCCCAGTTCCTTGAAGCCCAGGATCTCGTAGGGGATCTGCCGGTAGACGCCGGCGGCCGCCCCGCGCTGCATGAAGTTGTTGGCGCGGAACCGGGCCAGGCTCTTGACCCCGAAGGAGAAGTCGAGCTCCAGGTTTTCCTCGAAGCGGTGCTTCTGGGCGTCGGTGAGCACGGAGTAGGCCAGCTGCTTGGTCTCGGGCACCGTCAGGGGCGGGTACGGCAACGGAATCAGTCTCCCGTCGAGACGGACCATCGGGGGGGAGTTCGTCGTCAGATGGAGGTCCGAAGCCCCCATTTCGACCATTTGCTTCAAAAGGCCATGGAGCGTGGCATCAGTCGCCATACACGGTCCCTCGATTTGTTTAGTTGCAGCAGTTTACGCCGTCCGAGGAGGGAAATAAAGATGGTTAGAGGCTAGCCGGCAGTCTCAGGTCCCAGGTCTCAGGTCTCAAGCGGGCCCCGGAAACAGCCTGAGACCTGAGACTTGAGACTTGAGACCCGGCCTAAAGGACGGTTTCACGAAGCACTTCCTCCAAGGTCGTCGAGCCGTCCCGAATCTTCTGGAGGCCGGACATCCGGAGGCTCACCATGCCCTCCTCGATCGCCTTGCGCTTCAATTCGATGGAAGAGGCGCCCGAGAGGATCATGTCGCGGATCTCATCGGTGAAGAGGAGGACCTCGAAGAGGCCAACCCGTCCCTTGTAGCCGGTGTTGTTGCAGCGCTCGCAGCCCCGGCCCCGCTTGATCCGCATGCCTTTGACCTCGTCGGGGGCGAAGCCCACCTGGATCAGCATCTGGGGGGGCGTCTCCACGTCCTCCGGGCAATGCGAGCAGATCCGCCGCACCAGCCGTTGGGCGCAGATGCAGTTGACGGACGTCGCCACGAGGAAGGGCTCGATTCCCATGTTCATCAGGCGGTTGATCGTCGAGGGGGCGTCGTTGGTGTGGAGGGTCGAGAGCACGAGGTGCCCCGTCAGGGCCGCTTTGACCGCGATCTCGGCGGTCTCGAAGTCGCGAATCTCGCCCACCAGGATGATGTCGGGGTCCTGGCGCAGAAACGAGCGCAGCGCCGAGGCGAAGGTCAAGCCGATCTGCTCCTTCATCTGGACCTGGTTGATCCCCGACAGGTTGAACTCGATCGGGTCCTCGGCCGTCATGATGTTCACGGTCGGGTCGTTCAAGGCCGCAATCGCCGAGTAGAGCGTATTGGTCTTGCCCGATCCGGTCGGGCCCGTGACCAGGACGATCCCGTAGGGCCGGTCGATGGCGTCCTTGAAGCGCCGCAGCGGCTCCTGGTCGAAGCCGAGCTGCATCATGTCCAGCTGCAGCTTGGACTTGTCCAGCAGCCGCATGACGACTTTCTCGCCGAAGTGGGTCGGCACCGAGGAGACGCGCAGGTCCAGGTCCCGCGAGCGCTCCTCGACGCGCAGGCGGATCTTGATGCGGCCGTCCTGCGGGAGGCGCTTCTCGGAGATGTCGAGCTTGGCCATGATCTTCAGGCGCGAGATCAGGGGATCCCGCGTGCGCATCGGCAGCGCCATGATGTTGTGGAGGATGCCGTCGATCCGGAACCGGACGCGGAACTCCTTCTCGTAGGGCTCGACGTGGATGTCGGAGGCCCCGGCCTTCAGGGCCTCGATCAGGATCAAGTTGGAGACCTTGATGATCGGCGCGGACTCGGAGGACTTCGCGAGGTCCGAGAGGTCGATCTCCTGGCCCTCGTCGCCCTTGACCACGTCGACGTCGGCGCCGGCGTCGATACCCGTGATCTCGTCCATGTTGATCTCGCCCAGACCCACGCTCGCCATGTCGTCCATCGTGAGGGCCGAGGAGGCCATGACGTCTTCGAGGCTCGACTCGGGCGTGAAGCCGGAGCTTGCCTGCTTCGCGCGCTCCTTCAGGACGACGGAGCGCGGCGTTCCGTAGTGCTTGTCGATCGCCTTGCGCAGCGCGATCTCCGAGGCCACGACCGGCTCGACGTTGTAGCCGGTCATGAACTTGATGTCGTCCATCGCGAAGACGTTGGTCGGATCGCCCATCGCGATCGTCAACGTCGCCCCCGTTTTGTTCACGGGGAGGACACCGTACTTGCGGGCGACCTCGCCCGGCACGACCTTGATGATGGCCGGGTCGATCTCGAAGTGGGCCAGATCGATGGAGGGAACGCCGAACTGCTGGGAGAGGGTCTCGGTGATGTCGCCTTCGGAGACCGCGCCCACTCGCACCAGGGCTTCTCCGATCTTGCCTCCCTCCTCGCGCTGGAGCTTCAAAGCGGTTTCCAGCTGCTCCTGCGTGATCAGCTTCTGCTTGAGGAGGAGGTCGCCGAGCTTTACTGCCATGGAATTGAAAGATGGTAGGGGTTTAGGGGGCGGGTGTCAAAGGGGGGGGAACATCTGCAGCGTGCGCTCGAGCACCGTTTCGTCCGAGACACTGTGCATCGAGGTGACGACGCCCGTCCGATCCCGATAGGGGCCGGTGCGCACGGGGTCGGTCGGGCCGAAGAGCGCGAGCGTGCGCACGCCCAGCGCGTCGGCCAGATGCAGCGGTCCCGTGTCGCCCGCGACGAAGAGCGCCGCCGCGCGGATGACGCGCGCGAGCCCCGCGAAACCGAGGCGGGGCAGCGG
>JBASRI010000201.1:0-2351 GCA_049273755.1 Thermoanaerobaculia bacterium | reverse complement strand
GTTCTGCGCCTCGCGGTCGTGGGCGGCGCGGATCCGGTGCTCGAGCTGACGGGCACCGGAGGCGGCGCCAACGACATCGCCAATCCGCCGCCGGGTCCGGTGCACGGGGCCCTGCGCGTCTCGCTCGCGGCTGGAGGTCTCCCGGTGATCCTTCCCGCCTCGGTCCTCGCGTTCACGGACGGCAGCGGACAGGATCGCGAGGTCTCCCTCCCGGCGGTCACCGTTCTCAACGGGCAGACCGTGGCGTGGTGGATTGCGGAGGGCGGAGCGTCCTTCGCGGATCCCTCGGGCGGATCGCCGGGCGCCGCCGCGGACTTCACGAACGCGGTTGCCGAGCCGGCCGCGCCCTGGGCGGTCAAACAGTCCGGCTTCCGCGTGGACCGGGTGGCGACCGGCCTGCAGCTCCCGGTCAACGTCGCGTTTCTCCCGAATCCGGGCGCCGGGCCCGACGATCCCTACTACTACGTCACCGAGCTCTACGGCGCGATCAAGGTGGTGTCCCGCTCGGGCGCGGTCTCGGACTACGCGACGGACCTTCTCGACTTCGACCCGTTCGGCAGCTTCCCGGGCTCCGGCGAGAAGGGTATGACCGGCATCGCGGTCGATCCGGCGTCGGGGGACGTGTTCGTCGGGACGCTCTTCGAGGTCTCCGGCGACCCGAACGTCCATTTTCCGGAGGTCGTGCGTCTCCACAGCGAGGACGGAGGCCACACCGCGGCGACTCGGACGCCGATCCTGCAGCTTCCCAACGAGCCGATGGGTCCTTCCCATCAGATTTCCAACGTCTCGATCGGCCCGGATGGCAAGCTCTACGTCCACATCGGCGACGGGCTGTACGTGACTCCCGCACAGGATCTGACGTCGGCGCGCGGCAAGATCCTGAGGATGGGGCTCGACGGCTCGGCTCCCGCCGACAACCCGTTCTTCAGCGCCGCCGACGGGATCACGGCGACGGACTACGTCTTCGCGTACGGCTTCCGCAATCCTTTCGGAGGCGCGTGGCGCGAGGCCGACGGCGCCCACTGGGAAGCCGAGAACGGGCCGTCGATCGACCGGCTGGCGAAGGTCGTCGCCGGACGGAACTATCTCTACGACGGCACGGACCCGAGCATGCAGAACTTCGCGGCCTACACCTGGACTCCCTCGCACGCGCCGGTCAACATCGCGTTCGTCCAGCTTTCGACGTTCGCGGGAAGCGGCTTTCCGTCCGACAAGCTCAACCATGCGTACGTCACCGAGTCGGGCCCGACGTATGCGCCCGGTCCTCAGGAGCTCGGAAAGCGCGTCGCCGAGTTGGTGGTCGACGGCGCGGGCAATCTGATCGCGGGCCCGCTCCCGTTGGTCGAGTACGTCGGCGCGGGGCGCGGTACGGCGACGGCTCTGGCCGCGGGACCCGACGGCCTCTATTTCGCCGATCTGTACAAGGACTTCGGCGCGGCGAATCCGACGGACCGGGGCGCGAGCGTCTTTCGCATCCGCTGGACCGGCGTGGCGGATTTCTCGGCCGAGTCGCCCGCGGGACCGGCCCCGCTGGCGGTCTCCTTCCAAGAGACCTCGAGCGTGCCCGCGGCGTCGGCCTGGCACTGGGAATTCGGCGACGGAGGCCAGAGCGACGAGCGCGAGCCGACCCACGTCTACGACGCGCCCGGAGCCTACGACGTCCGCCTGACCGTGACCGGTTCCGGGGGCCAGACTGCGCGCCAGAAGTCCGCCTTCGTGACCGTCGGCCCGCCCGCGCGCGATGCCGTACGCGCCGGCGCCGGTCGTCCGACCCCCCTCACCCTGCCTCCGCGTCCTGACGGCGTCAGAGCGCTTACACCATAATTGACGGGATGAAGCGGTGGGGTTGGGTCCTCGCGGCCGTGGGAGTCGTGGTCCTCGTGTGGCTCGTCACGGGGCTGGCGAGGCCGGGCGGCGTTCCCGTGCAGGTGGTTTCGGTCAAGCGCGGCGACCTCGTCGTTCCGGTGCAGTGCGACGGGACGCTGGAGCCGCCTCCGGGCGGCGAGCTGCGCTCGGCGGAAGCCGCCACGGTCGGGGAGATCCTGGTGCGCGAGGGGGACCGCGTCACACCCGGGGCGCCGCTCGTGACGCTGGCGACGCCGGAGCTGTCGCAGAAGGCGCTGGACGCGCGCGCGGAGGCCCTGCGGGTCAAAGCCGAGCGCGAGAGCGCGCGGGCCGAGCTCTCCGACGCCGAGCGTGAGGAAAAGCACCACCGCGAGGTCTTCGAGGCCGACCAGCGGCTTCTGGCGAGCGGCGCGATCACCCGCGCGGCCGCCGAAGCGGACGAGCGGGCGCTCAAGCAGGCGGAGGGGAGGCTCTCCGCCGCCCGGGCCCGGCTCTCGGGGCTGGAA
>JBASRI010000194.1:0-6697 GCA_049273755.1 Thermoanaerobaculia bacterium | reverse complement strand
GCGTAGACCGCCCGGGAGAGCGCGGACCGGCCGGTCCGATGGAGGTAGGAAAGGGTGAGCGCGAGGATGAGAAACGCCTCGATGCCTTCCCGCAGCGCGATCGTGAATCCCTGCCACATGGGCGTCTCTCCGAAGGCCCCGCTTGACATCCGCGGGGGGGCGTGAAGAATAGCCTAGTTGAGACCGAGTCGCAATCCCATGGAAAAGCGCGAGCTCACGATTTTCCGCAAGTATCTGGAACGACGGGGCCTGAAGCTCACCGCCGAGAGGCAGGCGCTGTTCGACGAGATCTTCAGCCGACACGAGCACCTGGAGGCCGACGAGCTGCTGGTGCGGCTGCGCTCCAAGCACAAGAAGATCTCCCGGGCCACGATCTACCGGACGCTGGAGCTGCTCGTGGACTCCGGAATCGTCGGGCGCGTGCGCATCGGAGAGGCCGGGTACCGCTACGAGCGTTTGCGTGCGGGGGACCACCACGATCATCTGATCTGCGACCACTGCGGGCGCGTGATCGAGTTCTTCGAAGCCAAAATCGAGGAGCTCCAGGACGAGGTCGCCGAGCGCTACGGCTTCGTGCTGCTCTCCCACTCGCACCAGATGCGGGGCATCTGTCGCGCTTGCCGTCCGCGCGCGAAAGCGAGCGCGGCCGCGGCCGAGCATTCGGCGGCGCCGCGCCCGGTTCCCGTCACTTCCAGACCACACGAATGAAGCGCCGCCCCAGACGCAGCACCGTCGGCGTGGCGGCTGCCAGGCTCTCCTCGGGATCACGCACGTCGCGGGGCGAGCCTTCGCCGCCCGCGTAGACCTTCAGCGCTCCTTCCGCGATCTTCCGACGCGCCTCGCGCATCGAGGCCGAGAGCCCGAGCGCGACGAGCGTCTTCGCGGCCGGGGCGCCGCCCTGCGCGGGAAGCTCCCGCGTCTCGACGTCTTCCGGGACCTCGCCCTTCGCGAAGGCCCGGTGAAAGTCCTCTTCCGCGTGTCGGGCGGCCTCTGGACCGTGGAAATCGGTGACGATCGAGCGCGCGAGGTTCGCCTTGGTGTCCCGCGGGTTCTCGTGCCCGGCCTCGACCCTCCGGCGCCGCGCTCCGATCTCGGCGGAGGGCTCGTCGGTCAGCAGCTCGTACCAGCTCCAGAGGAGCGCGTCGGGGATCGACATCACCTTGCCGAACATGTCGCCGGGCGGGTCGAGGACCCCGATCGCGTTGCCGAGCGACTTGGACATCTTCTCGACGCCGTCGGTGCCCACCAGCAGCGGCACCGTCAGGACGACCTGGGGCTCGAGGCCTTCGGCCCGCATGAGATCCCGCCCGACGAGCAGGTTGAAGAGCTGGTCGGTTCCGCCGAGCTCGACGTCGGCCTTCAGCGCGACCGAGTCGTAGCCCTGTGCGATCGGGTAGAGCAGCTCGTGGAGGGCGATCGGCTGCTGCGCCTTCCAGCGCTTCTGGAAGTCGTCGCGTTCCAGGATCCTGGCGACTGTGACCTTCGCCGCGAGCTTGACGAAGCCCGAGGCGCCGAGCGCCCCGAGCCAGCGGTCGTTGAAGTCGATGACGGTCTTCTCCGCGTCGAGGATCTTGAAGGCCTGCTGCGTATACGTCTTCGCGTTGGTGGCGATCTCCTCGCGCGAGAGCTGAGGCCGGGTCGTCCTCTTGCCCGACGGGTCGCCGATCATCGCCGTGAAGTCGCCGATGACGAAAACCACGCGATGGCCGGCGTCCTGGAAGTGGCGCATTTTTCGCAGGAGGACCGTGTGGCCCAGGTGGATGTCGGGAGCGGAAGGATCGAAGCCAACCTTCACGGTCAGCGGACCCCTTCGGAGCTTTCTCTCGAGATCCTGGGCGTCGATCAGGTCGACGGCGCCGCGGGAGAGCGTCTCGAGCGCGGAGGGCGAAGTCACGGCGGCTGAGGATTATACGTTTGCGTTTCCCCTAAGACTTTCTAAAAGGCCGGCCGGCGACTGGGCGCCGACGATAGCCTGCGGGGGCTGGAGGAAAGAGGTTTTCCCATGAGAAAGATCCTGGTATCGGTGGGTGTGTTGGGGATTCTGTCCTGCGGAGTGGCGTTTTCCGAGAACGTCACGCTGCCGGCGGCCGCGTCCATCGTGGGCGGGGCGCCGTTTTTTTCGGACGTGCGGGCATTCAACACCTCGTACACCGCACCCCTCCAGGTGACGGCGATGTACCGGTGCTTCATTCCGAACCCGTGCACGGGTGTGGGCACGCAGGTCTTCCCGTTCACGCTGGCGCCGCGCGAGTCCCGGGCGTTCGACGACATGGTGCAGAACACCTTCCACGCCCCTAATACCGCCGGGGGCGTCGAGTTCGTGTTCACCGGAGCGAGTGGGCAGTTGGTCGTCACCAGCCGCCTCTTCTCGACCCAGCCCGAGCCGACCGTGGGCATGTTCATCCCGGGCCTGGACAACTCCCAGGCGCATCCGACCACCGTCCTGACCTCGATTCGAAACGGCGGCTCCGGGGCCGGGTTCCGGACCAACGTCGGGATGTTCAATCAGGAGGACACGCCGGCGACCGTGACCTTCACGATCTTCGACGGAGGCTCACAGGTGGGCAATCCCGTGACGGTCAACGTGGGCGGCCACTCCGGAGTGCAAGTCAACGGGATCTTCAACGTGGCCAGCGCCTCCCCGCCCGCCACGGAAAACGCCGTCATCGTCGTCTCGGCCAACCACGACGTCTTCTCCTACGCCGCCGTCATCGACAACCACACCACTGATCCCATCTTCGTCCGGGGTGCCCAGGACACGACGTCGGTCGGAGTGCCCGTGACGCGGATCGTGAACGTCGGCCAGGGCGGCCTGCTCTTCACCGACGTCCAGAGCGGGACCAGCACCAGCACCATCAACGTCGGGGACACCGTGACCTGGTCGTGGTCAGGGACGATGAGCCATGGGGTCGAGGCGGGAACTTGCATGGGCGGCGGCGGCGGCGGCTACCTCGTCGACGGCTACGGCACCTGCAACCCGAGCGGGGCGTTTTCCTCCGGCGTGCACCAGGGCCCGTTCGAGTTCTCGAAGACGTTCACAGCGGCCGGAGATTTCCCCTACTACTGCACGGTGCATCAGAGCGCCATGCGGGGGCGCGTGATCGTGAATGCGCCCGCAGGAGCGGCGCGCGCCTCGAAGGACGACCAGACCCCCTGAGGCCCCCTCACTCGGGAGAGGGGGGGCGAGCTAGTCCGCGACCGCCAGGATTCGCGGGCTCGTCGCGACGGCGCGGCGACGGTCGCCCCTGCGGCGTTCTCCCGCGCGCCGGTCGTGGATGAAGAACTCGGCCGGGTCGACGGGCGTCTGGGGGAGCGGGTGAAAGCGGATCGCGACCTCGGTTGTCGCCTCCGGGCGCGGCACCAGGATCTCGCGAATGAAGCCCGCCTCCAGCGCCGGCGTCGGAATGCCGAGCACGTCGTTGACGGCGGCCACGATGCGCCGGGCATCCGCCTCGAATATGGTCCTGGCGAGCGTCCAGCCGCTCGCGTTGACGATGGCGCGCCCCTCGAATCTCCAGGGCTCCGGCTGGTGTTGATTCCTGCCCCGTCCGGCCATGCGGTCAGCCCTCCTCGAACCGCGCCCTTGCTGCACAGCGCCGCGCAGGTTCGACGAATGTTAGCACCCAAGCGGCCGTCTGTCAGCTGTCGGGCGGGAGCGTGGGATCTTTCGACAGTACTCTAGTATTCGCTCTGTCATCCCGGGGAGCGCGAGCGACGAGGGATCCCTTTGAAGCCGAAAATTCACGCACGCGTCCAGAAAGGGATCCCTCGGGCCGGTGGCCCTCGGGATGACAGAGAGACCCGCCCGTTGCGCCTCTCGCGCCGCACGCGGCCGTTTCAGGAGTCAGTGATCCGGGAGATGACGCGCCTCCACGCCCAGGTCGGCGGCGTCAACCTCGCGCAGGGGCTGCCGGACTTCGAGCCGCCCCGCGAGCTTCTCGCCGCCCTCGAGACGGCGCTCGCGCGGCCGGAGAACCACCAGTACGGCTTCACCTGGGGCCTTCCGGAGCTGCGGGAGGCGGTCGCGCGCAAGACCGCGCGCATCAACGCGATCGCCGCCGACCCCGAGACCGACGTCACCATCACCTGCGGCGTCTCCGAAGCCGTCGCCGCCGCGGTTCTCGCTCTGACCGAGCCGGGCGATGAGGTCGTGATCCTGGAGCCCTGGTACGAGAACTACGTGCCGGCCTGCGTGCTGGCGGGGGTGAAGCCGCGTTTCGTCGCGCTTTCGGAGCCGGACTTCGTCCTGGACCCCGGGCGCCTCGCGCGGGCGATCACGGCAAAGACGCGCCTGATCCTCGTCAACACGCCCGGCAACCCGTCCGGCCGCGTCTTCTCGACCGAGGAGCTGTCGGCGGTCGCAGGTCTCTGCCAGCGCCACGGGATCGTCGCGATCACCGACGAAATCTACGAACACCTCTGGTTCGACGGCCACCGGCACGTTTCGCTCGGATCGCTTCCGGGGATGGAGGACCGCACGGTGACGCTCTCGGGCCTCGGGAAGGCCTACGCCGTCACGGGATGGCGCGTGGGCTGGGCGGTGGCGGCGGCACCGCTGACGGCGCTGCTGCGTAAGGTCCACGACTACCTCACGATTTGCGCGCCGACGCCCTTCCAGGCCGCCGGGGTCGCGGCGCTCGCCCTTCCGGAGTCCTACTACGAGGCGCAGCGCGCGGCCTACTCGAAGCGCCGCCGGATCCTGCTCGACGCGCTGTCGGCCGCGGGACTCACGTTCGCATCGCCGGAGGGCGCGTACTACGTGATGGCCGACGCGGCGCGCTTGGGCTGGAAGGACGACACCGCGTTCGTGGACTTCCTCGCGCGCGAGGTGGGGGTCATCGCCGTGCCGGGCTCGAGCTTCTACGCGAGAGGCGGGGGAAAGACGAAGGCGCGGTTCAACTTCGCCAAGAAAGAGACGACGCTTCGCGACGCCGCCGCGCGGCTCGCCGGAGCCGATCTCCGGGAGAGCCGGCGACGCCCGCTCTCAGGGTGATCCGTCACGTTACGTCAGGAACGCGCAGGAGAAAAATCAACGCAATCCCTCGACGAGATAGAGCTCGGAGATAATGCTCGTGGCTCCAAAGACGTATGCGTTCCCGCTGGGTGTGACACGCACCCGCACCTGCCGCCACGTTTCGTCGACCGGGATCTGCCTCCACGGCCGCTTCTCCCCCGTTTCGACGTCGATCAGGTCGACCTGGATCGGCCGGGTCGTCTGGTTGTAGGCGAAGAGGGACCTGGAGTCGGAGCTCCACTGCACGAGCCGGTCCAGAGGCGGCGAGAAGCCAGCCACCACCTGCGGCTCACCGGGCCCGTCAATCCGATAAATCAAGAACTGCCCCTTGCGGACTCCGACCACGCGCCGTCCATCGGGTGAGACGGGGCTCGCAAACGGCTGAAGGTGCACCCCTTCCGGTGTGAAGGGCCGGGGTTTTCCCCCTCCGACGTCCGCGACGTAAAGCCGGCTCGGACCATCGGCGCCGCTCGCGGCCGCGAACACGATCTGCCTGCCGCCCGGCAGGAAGGCTCCCCAGCCGGCATCGAGCCCCTCCAGCGAGAGCGGCTTCGCGTCGCCCGGTCCGGTGGGAAGCAGCCAGAAGCGTTTCCGGCCGCGATCTTTCCGCGTCGCGAGCACCCATTGGTTGTCGGGCGAGAGCGCGACGGCTTCGCCCTCACCGATTCGCGTCGCAGGGGCGCCGTCGGTCGTCCGCGTGTAGACGACCGGGGCATTTCCCGCTCCTTCGCCATCCTCGGTGATGAGCAGGGTCGTTCCGTCGGAGGAGAGGTCCGACGGCGACGAGCGGTCGAGCCACGACAGGTCGACCTCGGTCGACTGGCCCGGAGCCAGGCCCCGAAGCGGCCAGACGATCGTGTGGTGCGCCATGAGGACGCGCCCGTCCCGCGAAACGTCATACAGCTCGAGGCTGCCGGGCACCCGGGCGACCCGGCGGACCTCTCCGGATCGGCGCGCGGCCCAGAGCGAATCCGTCTCGCCCGCCTTCCACGCCGTGAACCAGATCTCGCGGCCGTCCGCGCTCCAGCACGGCGATCCCGACGAACGGAACCAGCCGGAGGAGAACGCCGCCTTGTTCTTCCCATCGCGGTCGATCACGGAGAGCCGGGAGTCGCCGGACTCCGTCTCCCAGAATGCGATCTCGGTCTCCCAGAATGCGATCTCGCGGCCGTCGGCCGAGAAGCGCAGGCCCTCGACGGCCCTGGGCACGAGCACTCTCCCAATCGGGAACTCGAGCCGGCCGGTTCCGCCAACCATACGCACCACGGCGAGCCCCTTGCCGTTCGGATCCCAGTCCGCGCCCGCCCAGAGGACGTTCTCGACGAGGCGCCGCGGGGTGCCTCCGACCATCGGCGCCACCGCGAGCGTGCCTTCCGCACTCGCGCCCGTCTGCTGAAAGATCGCCAGATCCCCGGAGCGGGCTATGGAAAGGATGTCCCCCATAAACTCGAAGGGCTTGGACTCTGGGCTCGGGGGCCGGGTGAGGAAGAGCTGCGTGACGCCACGGAGGAGCGCGGGGTTGAACCCGTAAACGACCGTCTGACCGTCGGGGCCGAAGCGTGCGTTCCCGAGCACGCCCCTCTGAAAGCTCAAACGCAGGAAGGCGGGCGCCATCGGGGTTCTTCCCGCGAAGCCCCGCGCTGCCCACCATCCCCCCAGTCCCGCGGCCACCGCGAGCGCGAC
>JBASRI010000024.1:0-1536 GCA_049273755.1 Thermoanaerobaculia bacterium | reverse complement strand
CTCCGCGGTCAGACCCAGCGCCTCGAGCCAGAGCTCGCGGCACCAGCCCATCGTGTGGAAGAGGTGCTCGTCCTCCTCGTCCTCGACCTGCTCGTACGCTTCGGTTAGGGCTTTCGCGCGGGCTCCGCTCACGTTGTCGGCGAGGACGCCGATGAGCTCCCAGTTCCGGTGGTCCTTGGTCTCTGCGTCGATGACGCACTCGGCGGCCACGATCTGCGCGGACTGGGGAGCCTCCTTCTGGGCCCTGGTCATCGCGGCCAGCAGGGCCTTTCCCTTGTCGCGCACGATCTGGCGCCCGGGAGTGACCGACTCCGGGTCCATGCCGAGCGCATCGAAGACTCCGCGCAGGATCTGGACATGGCGCTCGGTCTGTTCCAGATATTCCATCCACTCCTTTTTGAGAACCGCGTCCGTGGCGCAAGCGATCGCAAGGCGGTAGACCTCGACGCCGCCGAGCTCCGTCTCGAGCGCCTGAGAGAGAAGATCCGCGACCATTTTCTCGTCCAGCTTCGACTCCGGGGATTTCATTCAGTGGCCTCCTGCCTCGCCCGGGGTGCAACATCCATACCGTGGCTTTCCGCCGTCGCCGGTGGCATGTCGCTTGCGTGAACAAATGCGAAGGCCGACGCGGGCCGGCTCGCCGGAACCCGACGATTTGAAAGGAGACACCCATGAGAAACGCCAAACTGACGATCGCGGCCATTGCGCTGACCGCCGTCGCCGCGATTGCATTCGGCCAGAACGCCGACAAGAACTCGGCGGGCCCCACCAAGAACGACTACCGGCTGAGAGTGGTCGAGCCGATCGAAGGAGTGGTGCTCGCAAGCAACACGTTGCGCGTCGTCGTAGACACGACTCCCCCGGCGGAACGCGACAGCCCGAAGAAAGACGTCAACTCGATGCCGAACCCGACGGTGGACCTCTTTCTCGACGGCAAGGCGATCGGAACCCTGAAGGACGACGTCAACGTATTCGAGCTCGCCGGCGTCCCTGCCGGACCGCACACGCTGGCCCTCGTCGCCAAGAACCGCAGTGGCGAGGTCATCGACCGCAAGGAAATCCACTTTTCGGTCGCCGTCCCGCCCCAATAAACCCCCGGCGCACAGGGCGGGTGTCGTGGAACCGTTGACCCGCGCGGTTCCGCGGCATGCGCCTTTGCGTTGCGCGCGTGCGGAACCCGAACACCTCCTGATCGAGCGGACCGGAGCCGGAGCGGGGCCGACGCGGCCCCGACCCGCCTCCGTCCCCGCCTCGGCGAGCTAGTCCTACTGGGGCTTCTGCGAGTCGGGCCTCTTCGACTCGGGCCTCGCCTTCGGCTGCGGCTTCTCGTTCGCAGCCGAGCGCGTCTCGGGATGGGCGACGACCGGATTCGAATTCGGGGCCGCCGGCCGCGCCTCGGCCCGGCGCTCGACTTCGGGCTTGCGCTCGGGCGGCCGGCGCTCGACCTGCGCGGATTTCGGCGCCGGGCTCGGCCGGTCCGCCCTGGGGTTGGGCGCGGACTCCTTGCGCACGACTTGCCTGCTCTGGACGTCGTGA
>JBASRI010000172.1:0-3912 GCA_049273755.1 Thermoanaerobaculia bacterium | reverse complement strand
GCGCGGTTCGGGCCCGCGCCTCTCCGCAGGCCGAGAGCAGCGGGACCGTGACATCCGGCTCCCCCAGCGCCTCGGCGCAAAGAGTCAATGCGTCGCTCGAGCGGCCCGACATCACGAGCGCCTCGATTCGCCCGATCGCCGCCGCGCGCCGCGAGGGCCGTGAGCGCGCGCGGGCGAAGTCCTTCTCGGCGCGAGCCGTGTCTCGGGCGAGAAGCGCACGCCATCCCTTCTCGATGGCGGCCTCGAAGGGGCCGGCCAGCCCCTCGCGCGGATCCAGGGGAAAGCGATCGCGGGCAGCGGCGGCCGAGGGCACGCTCGCGCACGCTCCCGCGCACGCCGCGAGGGCCGCGGAGAGAAAAAGCCGGGAGAAGGCTCGCGCGCGGGACATGGAAACGCCGAGGGGAGACCCGGCCTCAGAACGAGGCCGGGCTTCCGGGAGCCGGGAAGACGATCATGATCCCGCGGGCAGGCTCTCCGGCCGGATCGACGCGATCGCGTGCTTGTAGATCATCTCCTCGCGCCCGTCGACCTCGAGCACCAGGGCGAACTTGTCGAAACGGCGCAGGCGGCCCAGGCGCTCCTCCCCGGAGGTCAGCCGCACGGTCACCGGCACGTTGTCCTTGCGGAGATTGTAGAAGAACGAATCCTGCACGTTGATCGGTGCCTTGTTCATTGCGTCTCCCTGCCCTTCGCGTCACCGAGAAGCGCGAACGCCGCTTCCAGGGCCTTTTCCGGCGCCACCCAGTGGACGTCGCGCTCGCGCGCGAACCAGGTCTTCTGGCGCTTGGCGAGGCCCCGCGTCGCCGCCGTGATCCTCTCCTGTGCCTCCTGCTTCGAGATGCGTCCGAGCACCCACTCGGCCACCTCGCGATATCCGATCGCCTGAAAGGAGTTCGAGTCCCAGGAAAGCCCGTGATCGAGAAGCCGCCGGACCTCCTCAGCCCACCCCTCGTCGAGCATCCGGCGGACTCGATCTTCAATCCTAGCATGGAGTTGCGCGGCGGGCAGACGCAGTCCGATTTTCAGAACGGTGAAGGCTCCGGCCCACCCGTCTCCCTCGGGAGCGCGGGCGGAGGCCGGCTCCCCCGTCGCCAGCAGGATCTCGAGCGCCCGCAGCGTGTACTTCACGTTCGCAACCGGGATCCTCGCGGCCGAGATCGGGTCGTTCGCGGCGAGAAAGCGGTGCGCCTGCGCCGGCCCCCGCAGTCGCGCCCACCGCGATAGCGCGGCGCGGATGAGCTGGTCGCGCGCCTCCCCCGGGGGCAGGCCTCCGAGGAGGGCGGCCACGTAAAAGCCGCTGCCGCCGCAAACGATGGGAAGGTGTCGGCGCGCGGCGATCTCCTCGACGGCCCGCCGCGCCTCCAGGGCGAACCGGCCCGCCGAAAAGGCCTCCCCGGGCTCGGCCACGTCGAGCATGTGGTAGGGAACCTCGCGGCGCCGTTCCCGCCCCGGCTTGGCCGTTCCGACGTCCAGCCCCCTGTAGACCGCGTAGGCGTCCGCGGACACGATCTCGCCTCCCCGCGAGAGAGCGAGGGCGTGCGCCACCTCGCTTTTTCCGGAACCGGTCGGGCCAACCAGCACGACGAGCCGCGGGCGGGCCTCGGGCGTCACGGGCGCTCGACTCCTCTCCAGGAGAGCCGCGTTGCCTCGGGCGAGAGATCCACGCGCGCATCCGAGCGCGCGTCGGTCCGGAGCACCGGCACGCAGACGCGCGACAGCGTCGCGAGCGTTTGGGGCGCCGGATGCCCATAGCGGTTGCGCCGGCCGCAGGAGAGAAGCGCCACCCGCGGACACAGCGCTTCGACGAAGGCCGGGCTCGAGGCGGTGCGGCTTCCGTGGTGGCCCACCTTCAGCACGTCCACGGGCGAGAGCGCGCCCGCGAACCCGAGATCCTCCTCCGTCGGCGTGCCCGCGTCGCCCGTCAAGAGCGCCGAGCGGCCGTCCCGTTCGAAGAGCGCGACGAGGGACTGATTGTTGATCGCGTCCGCCTTGCGCTTGCGGCCTCCGGAGTGGAGGACCGAGAGCCGCGCCCCCCCGGGCAGGTCGAGCACGTCGAGCGGGGCGAGCGCGCGCACGGGCACCCGGCGCCGCCGGGCCACGGCGGACAGGCGCGCGTGGAACTCCGCCTCGTCCTCGCCGGTGGAGAGCCAGAGCTGTAGGACGGGCAGCTCTTCGAGCACGGCGAAGAGGCCCAGCGCGTGGTCCGGGTGCGGATGCGTCAGCGCCACAGCGTCCAGCCGCGTCACCCCGCGGTCGAGGAGCTTAGGAAGCAGGCGCGCGCGCCCGTAGTCGGTCTCCATCAGATCGAACGGCCCTCCTCCATCGACGAGAATCGCCCGTCGCTGCCAGCGCAGCAGTATCGCGTCTCCCTGGCCCACGTCGAGGGCCTCGATCGAAAAGCCCCGGCCGGGACCCTCGGGTCCCCGGCGCAGCGCGAGGACCAGGAAGAGACCCGCAGCCGCGACCCCGGCAACCTTGCGAAAAGTCCGGGGCGCCCCCGCCGCGGCGGCCAGGAGGGCGCCCACCAGCACGACGGCCCAGAGCGGCGGTGTCGGCCGCAGGAACGCGACCCCGGCCGCCCGGTCGGCCAGGTACTCGAGGCTGCGGCTGCCGGCGGCAAAAAGGGACTCAAGCGGCCCGGCGGGTATGCCGGCGGCGTAGAGGCCGAGCAGGGCTCCGCCGGCCGCGATCAGCGCGCCGGAGAGGGGAATCGTCAGCGGCGCGGTCAGCCAGGCTCCCGCGGCGACGACGTTGAAGCGCCAGAGCAGGACTGGAGCCGTCGCGCACTCGGCCGCGAGCGCCGCGGCCAGTCCCGAAAAGAGCCACTCGGGCCGCGACGGCAGCCGGGCCCGGATCGGAGCCGAGAAGAGCGCGATTCCGCAGACCGCCGCGAAAGTCAGGACCGTGCCGACCGAGAAGACCTGCGCCGGCGCCGCCAGAAACAGGATCAGCGCCGAGAGCCCGATCGCCTGCGCGTGGCCGATCGGCCGCTCGAAGAACCGGGTCGCGACGAAAATTCCGACGACCAGGCCCGCGCGGACGGCCGGAGGATTCGCGCCGCCGACCAGAACGAAGAAAACCACGGCGAGAAGCAGCAGCAGGTCGCGGGCCTTCCCCTCGATCCGAAGGAGCCGCAGGACGGCGAGCACGAGCGCCGCGGCGAGAACGACGTGCAGGCCCGAGACCACGAGCAGGTGATACAGACCTCCCCGGCGGTATCGGGCCACCATGCCCCGGTCGAGCTCGGCCGTCCGGCCGAGAAGGAGCGCGGAAAGCGGCCCCCGCACGTCACGTTCGTAGGCCGCGTCCCGGGAGCCGGGCGCCGGCATCCGCGAGAAGAGCCACCGGTTGGGAAACGACAGCAGCGAGAGCGCGGTGACGCCTTCCCGCTGGATCATCTGAGCGCTCTTGACCGACATCCGGAAACGGGGCCACGGCAACCCGATCTCCCGGTCGGAGGCCGGGAGATCCTCGAGCTCGAGGTGACCTGTCGCGCGGACCCGATCGCCGCGGGCCGCGACCGGGAGCACGGGCGCCTGGCCCGACACGAAGAGCGCGACCTCCGCCGGAAAGGCATGCCACGCGCCGCGCGTCCACAGCCGATCGGCATCCAGGCGCACCCGCGCCCGAGGGGGCGCTCCGCTCCAGAAGTCGGCGAGCATGCCCTCGATGACGTCGGCGCCGCCGGCGCTCGGCGGTACGAGCATCGAGGCGGCGCGCGCCCGGCCGGCTTCGACGGCGATCCTCTCCCGTCCCGACACGAAGCCGGCCGCGAGCCAGAAGGCCGCAAAGGCCAGTCGGAAAGCGGCGCTTTCAGGACGGCGCGCAGAGAGAAAGGCGAGCGCTCCGACGCTGCCCACGGCAAGAAGAGCCGCGGGCGCGGACCCGCACACCGACCAGGATCCGGCGTAG
>JBASRI010000158.1:0-2860 GCA_049273755.1 Thermoanaerobaculia bacterium | reverse complement strand
CGGGTCCTCTTTCGAGGGCGCGTAAGAATACGCAAGGGAGCCGGGGGTGTCAACAACCCGGCCGGAGAAGCCAGCGCTCCCCAAAGCCCCTCGATGAACGGGAGCAACGGTCCTTCTGGCGGCGCTGGCCGTGTGGGCCGCCGGTGCATCGTCGCGGGTGGGAAATTGCGCCGGGATCAGGTGGGCCGTTCGAGCTGCGTGTAGGTCAGGAGAATGAGGTCCGCGCGCCTCCGCACCCCGTACTTCGCCAACAAATTGGAAACGTGGAACTTCGCCGTACGTTCGGACATGTTCAGCTTGCTCGCGATCTCCTTGTTGGAGAGGTTCTCGAGCAGCGCCTCCATGACCTCTTTCTCCCGGCGGGAGAGCCGCGCCGGGCCCGCCGGGCCCCGCGGCCGCTTGGTGGTTGTGATGGTCTCGTCCACGAACCGCGACAGCAGGGTCCGTGGCACCCAGAAGCCGCCTCCCGCAACTTCCTGAACGGCACGTCCGAGCTGCTCATTGGCCTCGGCGAAAGTCAGCAGTCCCTTCGTCCCCAGCCGGAGTAGGGAGAACGCGCCATCCTGTTCGAATTTCTCCGCTACGACGATGACGCGGCTCGCCTGGTGGCGGCCGAGAACGCCGACCACCAAGGATTCGGTCGTTGGACGGTGCGGATGACCCTCGACGACGAAAACCGAAGCCTTGGGGATCGAAAGCTTTGCGGGATCCGCGATCAGATCCGGCTCGAGACGGCGGCCGTGGACCGAAAGAGGCAGTTCGGAGAGGAGCCGCTCGAATTCCGACAGCACGAGCGGGTGAAACGAAAGGAGGCACACCGACGCCCGGCGAGTCGCGGAACCCTTGCGCACTAGCTTGAGGGTAAGGGATTTCCCACCCGGCCACAAGCGAGAACCCGGGCGATTCACGCATACGGCGTGGTCGACCCGCTTTTCTGAGCGGCCTTTTCCGCTCTCGGCGTGTCCTCCCGGGTCATTCGCCGCACGCCAAGGTTCGCCTCGGGCAGCAGCGAGTTGAAGAACCGACGGACGGCGGTCCCGTCGCCGTCACGCGCGAGCTGCTCGAGATAGCGCAGCGCTCGCTCGACCTCGTCGGCCGGATAGGCCGCGAGCTTGCCGATGAAAATCTTGGGGTGGCGAGTCTTGGCGATCTGCTCGCCCGCCAGCTCGAGCTCCTCGAACAGCTTCTCCCCCGGACGCAGCCCCGTGAAGACGATGTCCATGTCCACGTACGGACGCAGCCCCGTCAGCGTGATCATCTCCTCGGCGAGATCCAGGATCCGAACCGGCTCGCCCATGTCGAGGATGAAGATCTCGCCGCCCTCTCCAAGCGAGCCCGCCTGCAGCACGAGCTGCGCCGCCTCCGGAATCGTCATGAAGTAGCGCCGCATCTCGGGGTGGGTGACCGTGACCGGGCCGCCCCGGCGAATCTGCTCCCGGAAGATCGGGACGACGGAGCCGGCGGAGCCGACGACGTTGCCGAAGCGGACCGCCAGGAAGCGGGTCGCGTACCGCTTCGCCAGGTCCTGGACGGCGAGCTCCGCGGTACGCTTGGTCGCCCCCATGATCGAGGTCGGCCGCACCGCCTTGTCCGTCGAGATCATGACGAACGTCTCGACGCCGTACTCCCCCGCGATCTCGCCGAGCAGGCGCGTCGCCAGGACGTTGTTCTTGATCGCCTCGCACGGGTTCGCCTCCATCATCGGCACGTGCTTGTGCGCGGCCGCGTGGAAGACGATCTGGGGAGCGTGCTCCTTGAAGAGCGCCCGGACGCGCCCTTCGTCGCACACATCCGCCACGAGCGGCGCGATTTCGATCTCGGGGAAGACACGCCGCATCTCGGCATCCACCTCGAAGAGCGCAAACTCCGCCCGCTCGACGAGCAGGATCCCGGCGGGCTTGAAGCGCGCGACCTGACGGACGAGCTCGGAACCGATGGAGCCCCCGGCCCCGGTCACCATCACGCGCTTTCCGCCGAGAAAAAGTCCCAGTTGCGCCTCGTCGAGATACACGGGCTCGCGTCCGAGCAGGTCTTCGATCTGGACGCTCCGAATGCGCGTGACGTGGACCTTTCCCTGGAGCACCTCGTAAAGACCGGGAATGATCCGCACGGCAACCTGGATCTTGCGGCAGAGACCAATCAGGCGAAGGATCTCCTGCCGCGAGATCTGGGCGATCGTGATGACGACCTGCGTAATGCCGAGCTCCCCGACCAGGCGCGGGAGCTCTTCGGTCGTTCCGAGTACGCGGATCCCCTGGATGACCGCGTTCTTCTTTTCGGGGTCGTCGTCCACGAAACCCTTGACGTCGAGGTTCATGTCGCCGCGCCCCACGATTTCGCGCGCAGCCAACACGCCGGCGCGCCCCGCGCCGAGGAGAAGGGTGGGCACGCGCTGCCCGTCGGCCGCAAGTGTCGCCCGCTGCAGGCGCTGCGCGAGCTCGTAGAGATAACGGCGCACTATCCGCAGCCCCAGAACCCCGCCGAACGACAGAATGGTCCCCATCAAAATGATCGAGATGGGGACCCTCCAGCCGCCAAAGCGCTCGGGCAGCGTCAGGCGAACGGCGATCAGCGCCAGCGCCGACCACAGGGCCGCGTACAGGAAGGCCTTGACCTCGCCCAGGCCCACGTAGCGCCAGATGAAGCTGTAGACCCCCGCAAGCACCAGCGCGGCGAGCTGCACCAGGACGACATAAGGGAGCTGTTCGACTGCATGGCGGAGCTCTTTCTCGGGCACCGCGAACTCGAAACGCAGCATGTATGCGAGGGCAAACGCCGTAACGAGCGCCGAGACATCCAACGCGAACTGGATGCCCCGCGTCAGAAGCGGCGGAATCCGTTTCCTGTTCACGTGGACAGG
>JBASRI010000150.1:0-2505 GCA_049273755.1 Thermoanaerobaculia bacterium | reverse complement strand
CGTTCCGGCCGCGGCATCCGCGGCGAGAACGTGCGATCGGGGGCCCGCGTCGCCGCGAGAGCGGCCTCGTCGCGCCACACTCCCACGGCGAGGCCGGCCAGCATCGCCGCGCCGAGCGCGGTCGTCTCGAGGTTGGCGGGACGCGTGACGCGGACCCCGAGCAGGTCCGCCTGGAACTGCATGAGCAGATCGCTCGCCGCCGCGCCGCCGTCCACCCGGATCTCGCGGAGCTTCGTCCGCGTGTCGGCCTCCATGGCCGCCGCGAGGTCGGCGACCTGGAGGGCGATGCCCTCGAGCGTGGCGCGGGCGAGATGCGCGGCGGTGGTTCCGCGGGTGAGCCCGAAGATCGCGCCGCGCGCTCCCGAGTCCCAGTAGGGCGCTCCCAGCCCCGTGAACGCGGGCACCACGACGACGCCGCCCGAATCGGGCGCCCGGTCGGCGAGGGTGTCGACCTCCGGCGCGGTGCGGATGATCCCGAGACCGTCCCGAAGCCACTGGACGGCCGCGCCGCCAACGAAGACGCTGCCCTCGAGGGCGTAGACGATCGGCCCGTCGCCCAGGCGCCAGGCCGCGGTGGAGAGCAGGCGGTTGCGGCTGGACACCGGTTTGTCTCCGGTGAACAGGAGGAGGAAGCACCCGGTCCCGTAGGTGCACTTGACGAGGCCGGGCCGCGTGCAGAGCTGGCCGAAGAGCGCCGCCTGCTGGTCGCCGGCCAGACCCGCGATCGGCACCGGCGCGCCGAGGACCCCGGCAGCCGTTTCGGCGAGGCGCTCGCTGCTCGAGCGGATCTCGGGGAGCACCGAAGCCGGGATCCGAAACAGGCGCAGCAGCTCCTGATCCCAGGCTCCGGTTCGGAGGTTCATGAGCATCGTCCGCGAGGCGTTGCTGACGTCGGTGACGTGGACGCGGCCGCCCGTCAGCCGGTAGACGAGCCAGGAATCGACGGTTCCGGCGGCGAGCCGGCCCTCGCGGGCCTTCGCGCGCGCGCCGGGCACGTGGTCGAGGAGCCACCGCAGCTTGGACGCCGAAAAGTAGGGGTCGAGGAGGAGGCCGGTCTTGCGGCGGACGGTCCGTTCGTGGCCGCCCGCGCGCATCCTTCGCAGCGCTCCGGCCGTGCGCCGGTCCTGCCAGACGATCGCGTTGTGCAGCGCGCGCCCGGTCCGGCGGTCCCAGAGAACGATCGTCTCGCGCTGATTGGCGATTCCGACGGCGGCAATCTCCTGCGCCCCGAGGCCCGCGTCCTTCAGCGCGTCGCGCGCGGCGTCGTGCGTCGTCGTCCAGAGCTGCTCCGCGTCGTGCTCGACCCAGCCGGGCCGGGGGAAGATCGGCGAGAGCTCCCGTTGAGCGGCGCCGCGGTTTCGTCCGTGCTCATCGAAGACGATCGCGCGCGAGCTGCTGGTGCCCTGATCGAGGGCGAGGAGATGACGCACCGGACGTGTCAAAAGTGCCAATGACCGGATTCTGTCAGATCTGGCGTAATTCCCGGACCGTGGGTCGAACGTCGGCCGGGGGCTCCTCCGCTCTGCTTCAGGGAGCCGGCGTGGCGGCGGCCGCCGTCGGCGGCGCCCAGGTCGGATCAGCGATGTTCCAGCCGCCGCCGAGCACGCGATAGAGCCGGATGGCGGCGACGAGCTGGCTGCGCCGGGCCTGGGACAGGGCGAGCTCGGCCGGAAAGAGCTGCTGCTGGGAGTCGAGCACCTCGAAGTAATCGGCTAGTCCCGAGACGTAGCGGAGATTCGAGAGGCGCACCGACTCCAGCAGCGCCGTCACCTGCCGCCCCAACTGTTCTTCGGACTCGGCGAACTTCTGCTTCGCGACGAGCGCGGACGAGACGTCCCCGAAGGCCCCGATGACCGCTTGCTCGTAGGCCAGCCGGGCCTGGTTCCAGCGGGCGATGCTCACGTCGTACTGACTCCGGAGTCGGCCCCCCTGAAAGAGGGGTCCGAGAAGTCCGGCCGTGATCGACCACACCTTGCCCGGTCCGAACAGGTCGGAGACGTCGGGGGAGACGCCGCCAAGCAGGCCGGTCAGGCTGATCGCGGGAAAAAAATTCGCCGTCGCGACGCCAACGTTCGCGTTCGCGGCGATCAGGGCCTGCTCGGCCTCCCGCAGGTCAGGGCGGCGCTCCAGCAGCGCCGACGGCAGCCCGGGCGGCACTTCGGGCGGCACCGGCAGCTCGTCCAGGCTCGCGCCGCGCTCAATCGGCCCCGGATTGCGCCCCAGCAGGAACGAGAGCTCGTTCTCCTTGGCCACGATCTGGGCTTCGAGGGTTGGCACCTGCGCCGCCACCTGAGCCAGGGCGGCCTCGGCGCGCGCCGTCGCCAGGCCCGAAGCGACGCCGGCCTCGAGGCGACGTTGGAACAGGTCCAGGGTGTCGCCGAACGTTTTCTCGTTGCGCCGGGCGATCGCCAGCTCGGCGTCGAGCTCGCGCAGCTCGCAGTAGGCCTGGGCGACCGCGGAGACCAGCGAGATCAGGACGCCGCAGCGGTTGTCCTCGGCCGCGAG
>JBASRI010000146.1:0-4907 GCA_049273755.1 Thermoanaerobaculia bacterium | reverse complement strand
CCCCCGAGGGGATCGCGTGGAATTCGCGGAGCGCGCGTGTGCCGCGGTGCTGGCGCGCGCGAGACGGGCTGCCGGCGGTTCTGGTTCATGAACCGCGAGGCCCGCACCGCCTCTTGCGACGGTCGCTAATCCTTCTTCGCGAAGCCCCGGACGTCGTTCTTGACGAGGCTCTCGATCTGCTCCTTGGTGAGCTTCTTCCCGAAGGGCGGCATGTCGTCCTTGCCCTCGGTGACCGACTTGATCAGGTCCTCATCCTTCTCATCGGCCTGCCACTCGGCGTCCGTGAAGTCGCGGGCTTTCACCGACTTTCCGCGTTGCGTCTGCGCCTTGCCGTCTTCGCCGTGGCACTTGGCGCAGTACTGCTTGAAGAGCTCGGAGGGGTGTTGCTCGGCCGCATAAAGCGCGACAGCGAGTCCGAGGAGGGCGCCGATCACGAGGCCGGAGAGAACCCGGGTCTTCGTCATCCTTTTCTCGCTTTCTCGAGGTCCTGCAGCACCGCTTCGGGCTCCCATTGCTCGCCGAAGTAGACGTTCGCGACGCGCCCGTCGGGATCCACGATGGCGACCGTCTGCGAGTGCACGATCTGGCCGTGGTCCGGGTAGTAGAGGACGCCGAAGCGCTCGGCCACGCGCGCGACGGCGGCGGGCTCGCCGGTCAGGAACTTCCAGCGCGCGGGATCCGCGCCGACGTGCGCCGCGAACTCCTTGAGAACCGCCGGCGTGTCGCCCTCGGGGTCCACCGTGACGGCGAGGAGCTGACCGAACCTCTCGCGCGAGAGCGCGGCCGCGATCTTGGAGAACTTGCCCACCGTCATCGGGCAGGCAGTCGCGATGGGGCAGCGCGTATAGACGAAGGTCACCGCGACGGGCTCTCCCCGGAACTGCGACAGTCGGATCGGCTTTCCGGTCTGGTCCGTGAGCGTGAAGTCGGGCACGAGCTCCCCGACCGCGACCCCCCGGTTGGGCTCCGGGCGCGCCGAAGAGGAGGAAAAGGAGCCGGACCGCGTGGGCGTGGGCACGAAGCCCTTCGTCAGGACGTTCTCGAGGAAGTACGCGGAGCCGTCGACGACGAGGGTCGCCTCGATGCGGTCTCCCGGACGCAGCAGCGCCACGACCCTCGGATCGTCGCGCACCGGGAAGGCCATCGTCATCGCCGCCATGTACCCCGGGATCTCTTCGTGGGCGACGGTGATCGCGGGCTTCGAGAAGTCGACCGCGGTGATCACGCCCTTCAGCGGATAGCGCTTGGCCGAAGCGCCGACCGGCGACTGCTGCGAGAGCGCGGGCCGGGACGGAGCGTTCGCGGGGATCTCTCGGCGCGCCTTGCAGCCCGAGGCCACCGCGAGCGTCGCGGCCACGGCGGCCGCGACGAGCACAGGAGAGACAGCCCTCTTCCTCACGGGGCCTTTCCTACAGGATTCGATGGGCCGATTTCAAAGGTTAACGAAGCCCAAAGGCTCTGCCAGTCCGCGTCGACGCCGGACGGTGCCGGCACCATGTGCACGGCCTTGACCAGCCAGAAACCCGGCGCGTCGAGCTTCAGGGAAACTTTTCCCTGTCGGCTCGCGCGCGCGGAGACGTTGGTCTCGGGCTGCTCCTTCGAGAGCGCTTGCACGAGCGCGCCCGGCAGCGGCTTGCCCTCGTAGAGAAGACGGAAGGACAGCGTGTCGCCGGGCTTGGCGGCGTACGGGTTCTTCTCCGGCAGAAGCTCGAGGGTGAATCCGAGGTTGCGGTCGAAGCCCTTCGCGGCTTTCGCTTCCGGCGCCCCAGCGTCGAGAAGCGCCTTGGCCGCGCGGGAGAAGACCTCGCGCGCCGGCTTCTGCGTCTCGCCGCGGCGGGCTCGGGTTTGCGAGATGGTCTCGAGCCCCTCCTCGCGCAGATACTCCTCGAATTTCGCGGCGTCGATCGAGACCGGGTAGTCGCGGCTCCGGTAGCCGATCACCTGGAGGCCGGGCGTCTCGATCCGGACGGCGCCGGCGGGGTCGTCGCCGTCGCGGCCGGACAGCGGCGTCTGCCCCGCGTCGGAAAAGAGCGCGAACGAGACGATGAGCTTCGAGAAGCGCGGGAAGGCCTCTCCCCGGAGGTGCGGCCCGACCCAGAGGCGTGCGGTCACCGTCTCCGCGACCTGCGGACGGAAGCTCGACGGCTCGATCCAGAAGTCGTGCGCGGAGAGCGGCGCGGCGCCGAGGCTCGCCGCCAGGAGAAGGACGGCACCGCGCCTCATCGGGCCGCCGCCGCGGGCTTCGAGTCGCGGCGCGAGGCGATGAACTCGGTCAGCCGGGCCAGATCCACGTTGCCGCCGGAGAGGACGACGCCGACTTTCTTCCCTGAGAAGTCGGCCTTGCGGTGCCGTACGGCGGCCGCCGCCGCCGCGCCGGAGGGCTCGACTAAGACCTTCATCCTCTCCAGCATCCAGATCAGCGTCTCGATCATTTCGTCGTCGGAGACGAGCAGGATGTCCTTCACGTTCTCCTGCACGATCGGGAACGTAAGCTTGCCCGGCGAGGTCACGCGCAGGCCGTCGGCGATCGTCGGGTTGGAGGAGACCTCGACCCGCTTGCCGGCCGCGAGCGACCGCTTCGTGTCGTCCGCCGTCTCGGGCTCGGCGCCGTAGACGGCGATGCCGGGCCGCAAGTGCTTCGCGGCCGTCGCCCAGCCCCCGATCAGCCCGCCGCCCGAGACGCACACGACGAGGGCGTCCAGATCCGGCACCTCTTCGAGCAGCTCCACGGCGCCCGTGGCCGCGCCCGCCATGATGAGCTCGTCGTCGAAGGGCGGGACCAGAAGCGCCTCCTTCTCGAGCGCGATCTCGGCGGCGAGATCGTCGCGGCTCTGCGCTTCGCGGTCATAGAGCACGACCTCGGCGCCGTAGCCGCGCGTCGCGTCGATCTTCATTTGCGGCGCGTCCTTCGGCATCACGATCGTGGCGCGTATGCCGAGCAGCTTCGAGACCAGCGCCACCGCCTGCGCATGGTTGCCGGAAGAGAAGGCGACGACCGCGGCGACCTTGCCGCGCTCAGTCTCGGCCTTCATCTTGTTGTAGGCGCCGCGGAACTTGAAGGCGCCTCCGCGCTGGAGGTTCTCCGCCTTGAAGAAGACCTCCGCGCCGCACTCCTCGTCGAACTGCCGCGAGTGAAGGACCGGCGTGCGGTGCGCCACGCCCTCGAGGCGCTTCGTTGCTTCTTCGATGGCCTTCCACGTCAGCATCGAGATCCTTCGGGCGGCCGCAAGGGCCGCCCCTACGACCAAACACGGAGGGGCGGGGCTTGTCCCCGCCCCCGCTTTACGATACGACGGCGGCCGGCAGCGAGATCTGCTCCTTCCACTCCCGGATCGCCGCGAGCGCGCGGTCCACCATTCGCTGGCGGCGCACCTGCTTGTCGCGCACCGGAGAGTGCGACGTGTCCTCGATCAGGCCAAAGGTCACGTTCATGGGCTCGAACTTCTCGTGCGGCGGGCGCTCCGAGCAGTGGCGCGCGAGCGACCCGATCGCCGTCGTGTAGGGCACGGGAACGGGGTCCCGGCCTTCGAGCGTCTGGGCGAGCGTCAGCCCGACGGCCAGACCCGTTGCGGCGCTCTCGACGTAGCCCTCGACTCCCGTGATCTGGCCCGCGAAGAAGATCCGCGGGTCCGAGCGCATCCGCCAGAAGCGGTCGAGATGGGCGGGCGCGTGGATGTAGGTGTTGCGGTGAAGCATCCCGTAGCGCGCGAAGACGGCGTTCTCGAGCCCCGGGATCCTGCGGAAGACGCGCTGCTGCTCTCCGATCTTGAGCTTCGTCTGGAACCCGACGAGGTTGTAGTGCTCCTTGGCCAGATCGTCCTGGCGAAGCTGCACGACGGCCCAGGGCAGCCGCCCCGTGCGCGGGTCGACCAGACCCATCGGCTTCATCGGCCCGTGGCGCAGCGTCTCTCTCCCCCGCTCGGCCATCACCTCGATCGGCAGACACCCTTCGAAGTAAACGCCCTTCTCGAAGTCCTTGACCGGCACCGTCTCGCCGGAGAGGACGGCGTCGAGGAACGCTTCGTACTCGTCGCGCGAGAGCGGACAGTTCCAGTAGTCCTCACCGCCGCCCTTCCCGTAGCGCGACAGCGCGTACATCTTGGAGAAGTCGAGCGAGGAGGCCTCGACGATGGGCGCCATCGAGTCGTAGAAGTAGAGGTCCTCGGTGCCGAGCAGCCCGCCGATCGCGCCGTCGAGCGCGGGCGAGGTCAGGGGACCCGTCGCGAGAACGACGAACCCGTCTCCTGGAATCGCTCGCACCTCCTCGCGAACGATCTCGATCTCGGGCCGGGCCGCGAGCGCCTCGGTCACGAGGTCCGCGAAGACGTGGCGGTCCATCGCGAGGGCGTCGCCCGCCGGCACCGCCGCCTGGCGCGCGGCCCGGATGACGAGCGAGTCCAGGGCCTCCATCTCGCGCTTGAGAAGTCCGACCGCGTTGCGAGGGTTGTCGGACCGGAAGGAGTTCGAGCAGACCAGCTCCGCGCACCGGTCGGTCTGGTGGGCCGAGGTGCCGACGTTCGGCCGCATCTCGAAGAGGCGCACGCGATGCCCTCGGCGCGCGAGCTGCCACGCGCACTCCGAGCCGGCCAGGCCGGCGCCCACGATCGTGACGGTCTCGGTCATGGAGGAGAGATTCTACGGCCTGCCTTGTCATCCCGAGGAGCGAAGCGACGAGATAGCCGACCACCGGAGGCAGACCCCCGGCAGTAGGCAACGTCGCGCGAAGCGCGGCGTTCACCCCTTTATGAGTCGCGCCGAGACTTCAAAGGGATCCCTCGCTGCGCTCGGGATGACATTCACCAACCTCCCCCGCCTCCACCGCCCGAGCTTCCGCCCCCGCCGCCTCCCCCTCCCCCGCCGCCTCCACCGCCCGAAGACGAGGAGGGCGCGCTGACTCCGGCCGCGAG
>JBASRI010000209.1:0-3914 GCA_049273755.1 Thermoanaerobaculia bacterium | reverse complement strand
GCGCGGCTCTTCAGCCGCAGCGGCTCATAGTTGGTCCCGTAGGGGCGGCCCTGGGTTGATGCCGTCCGCAGGACGGCGGCAACCCCCCCGCCCCTACGTGTAATCTTCGCTTCGCGTGCTCCAGCCCGAAGCCTCCGTCGTCGTCGTGCACCACCGCGGACCCGAGCATCTGCTCGAGGCCCTCGCGGCCCTGGACGCCGGCCTCGCGGAAGGCCTTTCGGCCGAGATCCTTCTGGTCGACAACGCGTCGGGGACGCCGCAGGACGAGCTGCTGCGCCGGCATCCCACCCTGCGGCGCATCCCGTCGGCCTCCAACGTCGGGTTCGCCGCGGGCTGCCGGCTTGGCGTGGAGGCCGCGCGGGCCCCCATCGTGCTGTTCGTCAACGACGACGCGGCGGTCGAAAAGGACGCGCCACGCCTGCTCGTGTCGGCGCTCGCCTCCGCGGACGCCGACGTCGTGGCGGTGGGCGGACGTCTGACCGACCGGACGGGCCGGCGCAACGACTTCTTCGACGGGTTCCTCACGTTCGACGGGCACGCGTTCGCGTCGCACGTGGGCCGTCCGGTGACCTCGCTGCCGGAAGCGGTGCCGGGGGAGGAGCGACTCTTCGCCTCCGGAGGGCTCATGGCCGTGCGCCGCGCCGAGTTCCTCGCGTCGGGCGGCTTCGACGACGACTATTTCGCGTACCTGGAGGACGTGGACTTCGGCTGGAGGCAGTGGATCCTCGGGAGGCGCATCATCGCCGAGCCGCGAGCCTGCGCTCGCCACCGCGGAGGCGCGACGGGAGAGGCCCTGGGCGTCTTCTCGCGGGGCTTTCTGTTCGAGAAGAACGCCTTCGCGACGGCCTACAAGAACTTCGACCGCGAGCACTTCCGCGATCTGATGCCCGCGGTCCTGATGGCCTTCACGACGCGCGTGGCGCAGATGCTGGCGGCGCGAAACCCGGGAGCCGGGGAGCTCAAGCGCGACCCTTACGCCTCCGCCGCGCGTCCGGGCGCCTTCGCGCGCTCTCTGTTCGGCATCTCGGAGGAGCTCGCGGGGCGCGTGTCCGTGGACGATCCGCTGACGATCGCACACCTGCGGGCGCTCTCCTGGATCCACCGCCACCACGCGGCCCTTTCGGAGAAGCGCCGGGCCGTGCAGGCCGGCCGCCAGCGCGGAGACGCCGAGATCTTCGCGAAGTTTCCGATGCGGATCGTGCCGACGTACCCGGGCGACGAGCGCCTCGCCTCCGACTTCTTCGCCCCGTTCCTGGAGGGCGCGCCGGTTCTGGTGAAGACGACGCTGGAGGAGATCTTCGAGGGCGGCGCGTGAGCTTCTCCGTCGTCATCCCGACCTACCGCCGGCCCGAGACGCTCTTCCCGGTCCTGGACGCCCTCGCGGAGCAGGAGCAGCCGCCGGAGTTCGAGGTCGTCGTCGTGGACGACGGCTCGGGCGACGAGACCCCGACGCGCCTGGCGGCGTTCCGCCCGCCGTACGCGTTTCGCTTCTTCTCGCAGGAGAACGGCGGACCCGCCTCGGCGCGCAACCGAGGGGTGCGCGAGGCCAGCGGCGACGTCGTGCTCTTTCTGGGCGACGACACCGTCCCCGAACCGTCGCTCCTCGCCGTGCACGGGAAGGCGCACGCGGAGCGGCGGCCGTATCCGATCGCGGTTCTCGGCTACACGACCTGGCCCCGGGGTCTCGCCGTCTCGCCCTTCCTCCACCACATCAACGAGTACGGGCTCCAGTTCGGCTACGGGCTGATCCGCGATCCCGAACGGGTGCCTTTCAACTTCTTCTACACGTCGAACGTCTCGCTGCCCCGGAGGTTGCTGCTCGAGGCCGGACTCTTCGACACGAGCTTCCCCCATGCGGCGTGGGAGGACATCGAGGTCGCGTACCGGCTCATGCAGCAGGGAATGCGGATGCTCTATCGGCCGGAGGCCGTCGCGAGGCACCATCACGACATCACGTTCGCGTCCTTCCGGCGTCGGCAGGAGAAGGCCGGCGAGGCGGCGGCGATCTTCTATCGCAAGCACCCGGAGCTGGGCGACTTCCTGGCCGTGCCGCAGGCTCTGCGGCTGCGCGAGAAGGCCTCCCTCTCGCAGCGGCTGCTGCCTTACTGGGCCACCCTGGCCGAGAGGCGGGAGCTGCCGGGCGGGCGCCGCGCGGTCGACCGTGTGCTGCGGGACGACTACCTGCGGGGCTTGAAGCGGGGACTCGGCACCCCAGCGACCATCTCCTCCCGGTGACGCGCTGACACACACGGAGGTCAGAAGCGACGCATCCTCTTTCGAGGACGCCTTTGGAAGTGCCCGACAAGAAGAGATTTGTCGCGCGCCGCGCGCGGTCGGGTCTGGCCCCGGGATTGCTTTATGCTTTCTCTGGAGGCTTGTGCTCATGAAACCGCTTTCCAGGCTCGCCCTCGCTCTGGCAGCCTTCTCGATTGCCGCTTCCCTCCTCGCGACCCCGCACGGCTCCCATGGGGGCAGTCGGGGCGGCGGCAGCCATGGGAGTACCGGCGGACGCAGCGGCGGATGGCACGGAGGCCGCGGCGGATGGCATGGCGGTTGGCACGGTGGATGGCATGGCGGATGGCGCGGCCGTGCCTGGGGCGGGTATCCCTGGTGGGGATGGGGCTGGGGTTGGGGATGGGGCTGGGGCTATCCGGGATACTGGGGCGGCTACTACTCCGGGCCCGCGGGATATGTCTCGGTGGCGCCGGGAGCCTGGGCCCCGGTGGACACGGACGTTTCGCCCGAAGAGGCGCGCGTGTTCCTGGACGGCCGCTACATCGGAACCGCGGACGATTTCGACGGGTATCCCGACTATCTGTACCTGAAGCCCGGCCGCTACAAGCTCGAGTTTCGTCTCGACGGCTTCGAACCTCGCGAGATCGAGGTCGACGCCCGGCCGAACGTGAAGATCGAGATTTCCGAAAAGCTCAAGAAGATCCCGGGAGCCAAGCAGTACGGCTCGTACGACACGCCGGTGCCCGAGGGCGGCGTGCAGCGCTTCTGGGGCAAGGACAAGGGTCAGGACGCGCCCATCGCGATCCAATTCGAGGGCGGAGGGCAGCAGGACTACAGCGACTGGCGCGACCGCCGGGACTCCGGGGGCCCGCCGCCTCAGGGTCCGGAGCCGGAAGCGGCTCCGGCGCCACGACCCGAGGGACAGGCCGCACCGGCTCCCGCGAGGCCGCCGGCGTCATCGGCCAGAGGCCGGATCGTCTTCCGCATCGAGCCCCCGGACGCCGCGGTCTACGTCGACGACCGGTTCGCCGGCACGGCGGAGGAGCTCTCGACGCTCTCCCGCGGCCTTCAGGTCGCTCCCGGAGCGCACAGGATCGTCGTTTCGAGACCGGGCTATGGGACCGAGTCCACGCAGGTCGAAGTGACCCCCGGAGCGTCAGAAACCGTGGAAATCACCCTGTCGAGGCCGTAATCCGGCCTCGTCGGGGAATCCTGGAAACGTAAAGACGGCGTGTGTCGCGACTGCGCTTTAGTCATATACTGAGCGGACTCGAAGGAATCGATTGGGGGAGCGGAAGGCCGGCGGCGTCTGCCATTCCTAGTTTGCCACACCTTCCGTCATCTTGGTAGCTCCCAGGTCCGCACTCTTCCCGATCCTTCCGAGCCCGCCGGGCCGGAAGCCTCCCCGCGGTTCCTTCGAGGTTTCCCTTTCTTACCGCACGCCCGCTTGTCATCCCGAGCGAAGCCGGCCACCAAAGGCAAGCCCGCGGCAGTAGGCAACGCCGGGAGGCCCGGCGGTAACCGAGGGATCCCTTTGTCGCCACAGCACTGCTTGAAAGGGATCCCTCGTCGCTGCGCTCCTCGGGATGACAAATAGGTAACAGCAGCCTCTTCTCAATCAAGAACGCGTCCGCGCCGCGGCATGGAGGCCCACCAGCAGCTTCTCGTAGTGCATCCGC
>JBASRI010000134.1:0-2870 GCA_049273755.1 Thermoanaerobaculia bacterium | reverse complement strand
CCCCTACCCCTTCGCGGCCCGCCGGGCTCTGGGCTTGCGCACGGCGGCGGCGACCGGTTCCGGCGCATCCGGCGGCGCCTCCGGGATGATCTCGACGATCTCGGGCAGCTTCGCCGCCGGCTTCTCGAAACCGCACCCCGCCTTGTCGCACGCAAAGACGTTGCCGGACTTGCGCTCCCGGAAGAGCAGGTAGGGGTTGCCGCACTTCGGGCACGCCTCCGGGATCGGCCGCACCGACAGCGAGAAGTCGCAGTTGGGGTAATTCACGCAGCCGTAGAAAGGCCGGAAACGGCCGCGCCGCTCGGCGATGATGCCTCCGTCCTTGGGGCACTTCACGCCGGTATCCTTGATGGGCTTGGGCGGCTTGTATTTGCAGGCCGGATAGTTCGAGCAGGAGACGTAGGCGCCGTAGCGCCCGTGCCGCCGCACCAGCTCGTGGCCGCACCGCGGGCACGTCTGCCCCGTGGGCTCGTCGGGCCGCGCCTCGGCCTTGCCGCCGGCGACCGCGATGTTCACGACGTTGCGGCACTTGGGGTACGCGGTGCAGCCGAGGAACGTCGACCCCGTGCGGCTCTGGCGCACCTTCATCGGCTCGCCGCACTCGTCGCACATGGTGTTCTCGATCTCCGACATGTCCACGGCGTCTTCCTCGGGATCCGGGATGTTCTGCGTGAACGTGCAGCTCGGGTAGCCACTGCAGGCCACGAACAGCCCGTTCTTGCCCATGCGGAGCTTCAGCTTCTTTCCGCAGTTGGGACACTTCTCGTCGATCGCGGGGACAGCCGAAAGCTTGAGCTTCTTGGCCTGCGCCAGCGGAATCCCGGCCTTGCCCGAGACCATGCCGTCCAGGGCGCGGTCGCGGTCCCGGGTGAACGTCTTGTCGAACTCGGAGAGCGCCTTGGTCCAGGAGAGCTTGCCCTCCTCGACGTCGTCCAGGGCCTCCTCCATGCGCGCCGTGTAGGAGGTCTCGAAGAAATCGTCGAAGTACGGGATCAGGAGCTCGATGACGGTGCGCCCGAGCGCCGTCGGGATGAAGCGGCGGTCCTTGCGGTGCACGTAGCGGCGCTCCTCGATCTTTCGAAGAATCTCGGCGTACGTCGACGGCCGGCCGATGCCGTTCTCCTCCAGGAACTTCACGAGCGAAGCCTCGTTGAACCGCGGCGGGGGCTGCGTCTCTTTCTTCTCGGGCGCGACCACGAGGAGCTTGAGCAGCTCTCCTTGCGTCAGCGGCGGGAGCTTCGGCGAGTCCTTGTCGGACTCCTCCTCCTCGTCGGCCGAGACACCATAGGCCGCGAGGTAGCCGGCGAACTTCAGCGTCGAGCCCGAGGCCCGGTAGACAGCGCGACCCGCCGTGATCTCGGCGGTGGTCGTGTCGTAGACGGCCGGGGCCATCTGCGAGGCGACGAACCGTTCCCAGATCAAGCGGTAGAGCTTGGCCTCGTCGGGCGCGACATGTCTGGCTACGTCCTCGGGCGGAAGGTCCAGGGACGTCGGCCGGATCGCCTCGTGTGCGTCCTGTGTGTCCCGGCGGCTCTTGAAGTAGCGGGGCGACTCCGGCAGCGACTCGCTGCCGTACTTGGCGCCGATGAGCTCGCGGACGGACTTCAAGGCGTCGTCGGAGACGCGTGTCGATTCGGTGCGCATGTAGGTGATCAGCCCCACGGTGCCGCGCCCCGGGATCTCGCGGCCCTCGTAGAGGCGCTGCGCGATCTGCATCGTGCGGCGCACGGCGAAGGAGTACCGCCGGGCCGCGGCCTGCTGGAGCTGCGACGTGATGAAGGGCGGCGCGGGGTTCTTGCGCCGCTCCGAGGTCTCCACGGAGGTCACCGTCCACGGCGCGCCCGAGACTTCGTCGACGACACGCCGCGCGGCCGACTCGTCGGCGAGGCGCGGGTCGCTCCCGTCGAACTTGAGCTTCTCGCCGTCGAAGGAAGACAGGCGCGCGGTGAAAGCGGGCGGGACTTTTCCCTCGAGCGAAGCGTCCACGGTCCAGTACTCGACCGGAACAAAGGCCTCGATCTCGTTCTCGCGCTCGCAGATGATGCGCAACGCCACCGTCTGCACGCGTCCGGCCGAGAGACCTCGCCAGATCTTCTTCCAGAGCAGATCGGAAACCTCGTAGCCGACGAGCCGGTCGATGATTCGGCGCGCCTGCTGCGCGTCGACCAGCCGGCCGTCGATCTCGCCCGCCTGTTCCATGGCCAGAAGCACGGCCTTCTTGGTGATCTCGTTGAAGCGGACCCGGCGGAAGTTCGTCTTCTTCGCGCCCGGCCTCAACGTCTCTTGAAGATGCCAGGAGATCGCCTCGCCTTCGCGGTCCGGGTCGGCGGCCAGGTAGACGTTCTCGGCGTCACGCGTGGCCTTCTTGAGCTCGTTGACCGTCTTCTCCTTGCCTTGGAGAATCTCGTAGGTAGGCTCATAGGACCGGCCTCGATCCACGCCGAGGCCCTTCCTCGGCAGGTCGCGCACGTGGCCGTACGAGGCCAGGACCTTGAATCCTTTCCCGAGGAATTTCTCCAGGGTCTTGGCCTTGGCGGGCGATTCGACGATGACGATCGATTTAGCAGGCATACGGGGCGTGGGAAACTCTCACAACGTCTCTCAAAGCGCAAACCGCGTTCGTTCGCCTCTCTTCAACATCCGGCTATTCCACGGCCGGCAGCTCTTGCCGCTTAACATCTGACCCCTAACGCCTTAGCACCCCGTACCGGCCGCCTTCGACGGGCGCGGCGAGGCCGGCGCCCTCGAGCTCGAAGAGCGCCGCGAGGACCGTGGCCGCCGGCAGATCCAGCGACTGTGCAAGCTCCTCGGCGGAGAGCGACTCCTCGCCCGCGAGCGCCTCGCGCAGGCGGCGCGCCTCCGGCGACAGC
>JBASRI010000132.1:0-3531 GCA_049273755.1 Thermoanaerobaculia bacterium | reverse complement strand
GCTGTCGCCGGTGACCATCACGAGCCGGACTTTCTCCTCGTGGAGCGCGCGAACCGCCTCGGGCGTGCTCGGACGGATCGGATCCGCAACACCCAGGAGGCCCGCGGGTCCCCCGTCCACCGCCAGGAACATCACAGTGCGTCCGTCTTTCCGCAGCGCCTCGGCGCGCTCGGCCAGGCCTCCGGTGGCGATTCCTAGCTCGTCGAGCAGCGTCCGGTTCCCAAGAGCCACGTCCCGGCCGTCGACGAACCCCCGGATGCCCTTTCCGGGCACGGCCCGGAAATCACGGGCCTCGCCCGGTACCACGCCCTTCGCGGAGGCGGCCTGCAGAATCGCCACGGCCAGCGGATGCTCGCTGCCGCGCTCGAGCGAGGCCGCCAGCCACAGAACTTCGTTCTCCCGGAATCCGGGCTCGGAGACCACCGTGTCGAGCCGGGGCTTGCCTTCGGTCAACGTACCGGTCTTGTCGACGACGAGGGTGTCGACCTTGCAGAGCACTTCGACGGCCTCGGCGTTGCGGAAGAGGATCCCGAGACCGGCGGCCTTTCCCGTGGCCACGGTGATCGAGAGCGGCGTGGCGAGACCCAACGCGCAGGGGCACGCGATGATCACGACCGCGACGGCGTTGACGAGGGCGTGCGCCAGGCGCGGCTCCGGCCCGAAGGCCGCCCAGGCCGCGAACGTCAGCGCGGCGACGGCGATGACGATCGGAACGAAGTAGCCCGAGACGAGGTCGGCGAGGCGCTGGATCGGAGCGCGGCTGCGCTGGGCCTCGGCGACCATCGCGACGATCCGGGCCAGGAGCGTCTCGGAGCCGACCCTCTCGGCGCGCATCAGGAACGTCCCGTTGCCGTTGACCGTCCCGCCGATGACGCGGTCCCCCGGCTTCTTTTCGACCGGGATGGGCTCCCCGGTGATCATGGACTCGTCCACGAAGCTCGTGCCCTCGAGGACCAGGCCATCCACCGGCACCTTCTCGCCCGGGCGCACACGGAGCCGGTCGTTGACCGCCACGCTCTCGAGCGGCGCGTCTTCTTCCGTCCCGTCCTCGCGCACCCGACGCGCCGTTTTGGGGCCGAGGCCCAGGAGCGCGCGCACGGCGGCACCGGTGCGGCTGCGCGCCGTCAGCTCGAGCACCTGGCCGAGCAGGATCAGCGTCGTGATGACGGCAGCGGGCTCGAAGTAGAGCCCGACGGAGCCGTCGCTCTCGCGGAAGGAGGGCGGAAAGATCCCCGGAGCTACAGCCGCTATGAGGCTGTACCCGTAGGCGACCGAGATCCCGAGGCCGATGAGCGTGAACATGTTGAGGTTGCGGTTAAGGACTGAAGCGGCGGCGCGCTGGTAGAACGGCCACGCGCCCCAGACGGCGACCGGGGTCGCCAGGATCAGCTCGAACAGCGCCCGCGTGCGGGCGGGCACCAGATGCGCGAGTCCGTGGCCCGGCAGCATGTGACCCATGGCGAGCAGGACGAGCGGCGCCGTCAGCGCGGCCGAGACCCAGAAGCGCCGCTTCATGTCGGCGAGCTCGGGGTTCTCGATCTCCTCGGCCGTCACGGTGAGCGGCTCGAGCGCCATGCCGCAGATCGGACAGGCGCCGGGGGAGTCGCGAACGATCTGGGGGTGCATGGGACACGTCCACAGGATCTTCGCTCCGGCAGGCGCGGGCGGGGCGGGCGCCGCCGCCGGGCGCTGGCCGAGATACTTCTCGGGATCGGCGGCGAACTTCTCCCGGCAGCCCGGCCCGCAGAAGTGATATTCGCGGCCCTTCCACGAAAACGAGCCGCCCTTCGCGAGACCCGGCACGACGGTCATGCCGCAGACGGGATCCGTCACGCTTTTCTGGACCGTTTTCACGATGAGCGAACGTTGCGCTTGTCATCCCGAGGAGCGCAGCGACGAGGGATCCCTTTATTGGCCGCGCCGTGACCAAAAAGGGATCCCTCGCTGCGCTCGGGATGACAACTGAAAGATCTGCACTGCTCCACGACGGCGATGCTAATGCCCTTCGTGCGCCATGCCGCCCGGGTGGCCGCCGAAACGGATCCGCCCGAAGAGGAGCCAGGAGACCGGCATCGTTCCGTACACGCCGTCCAGGCGCGAAGTGAAGCCGTAGAAGCTCACCCCCGCGCCGAAACCCGTCTCCACCCTCGGATAGAGCGGGACGTCGCGGGAGTAACCGATCGAGCCACTGTGGACGCGCGTGCGGTCCGGGAGAACATCTGCGGGGCGCTGCCGCTTGTGGGTCAGCTCATAGACGTCCCGGTCCACGGCCTCGACGCGCCCCCAGAGGAAATTGACGTCGGCGAACTTCCAGGTCCACTCGAGCAGGGTCCCCCACTCGACCTCTCCGTCGGACAGGCGGTTGCGCCCCGTGGCGGCCATCACGGCCAGGAAGCCTCCCGGCGTCGCCTTCTCGTATGTCACCGAAGCGGTCGCCCGCGTCTGGTTGCCCTCCTCGATCGCTTCCGGATGCTCGAGATGCCCCGCGGAAATCTGCATCGAGAGACCCGGAGCCGGCCGCAGCGTCAGCCGGCCCGAGTAGCTGTCCAGCGCTCCGGCCTGGATGTTCCAGCGGTTCTCGTCCGGCTCGGCTCCGTGGAACACCGAGCCCTCGAGCGTGGCGATCGAGCTCGACGTGCCGAGCGTCATGACGTCGTAGGTGATGTGCGTCGCGTCCTGGTTGTGGTGCGACAGCGGCGCGATCGGATTCTCGGAGGCCGAGAGCCGATGCACGTAGGGCGCCGGCCCCAGCGCCGGCTCGCCGACCGGAGCGAGATAGAGCCGCAGCTTCAGGTCGCTCGCCACGCGCCTCTCCCAGGCCGCCGCGAGCTCGACGAAGAAGTCGTGTGGGTGCTGGAGGTCCACGAGGAGGACCCCGTTGTACGTCTCACCGCGCTGAAAGAGCTCGGGGCTCCCGGCCGGCGGGATCGTCGCGGGCTCGAGCGAGAACGTTCCGGAAAGCGAGAGCTTCCCGCCCCACAGCGCGTGCATAGCCGAGATCATGAAGTGGTTCTGGGACTCGAGCTGGTTTCCGCCGGACGGGCCGCCCTGGAAGTCGCCCGTCAGAAACGCGTACCCGTGGTACATCGTCATCCAGTGATCCATGGGCTCCATGGCCTCCATGGCGGCCACGGGATCCGGATTCGGCGGCGGTTCGGCTTCCTGTCCTCGAGACATCGAGGCCGCCTCGGCGAGCGCGAGCGCCAGGATCCAACGCTGCATTCGAATTCTTTCTCCTCTCCCCCGCGGAAACCTGCGTTCCGCGGCCGACGACGTGGCTCGGCGAGGAGAGCTCTAGAGGCGCAGAGGCGCCGGAGCCGGCCGGGACGAGGCGGGAGGCGAGGGCGCCGAAAACGTGGGGCTCGCCGGCGCGCTCGCCTCGAGGAGCGACTGGAACACGGCGACTCCGACGGCGGCCGCCGGAGCGAGGGTTGCGGTCCTGGCCGTCAGCGACGCGGGCTCCGGCGTCGGCACGAGCGTCGTCGGACAGTGGCCGCAGCAACACGGCGGGGCGACGCACGGACCGGTCGT
>JBASRI010000127.1:0-2688 GCA_049273755.1 Thermoanaerobaculia bacterium | reverse complement strand
CTCGCGGCTCCGCGTGCCGCGGACGCCGGCCGGCGGGCTCCCGCCGGGCGCTCTGGCCGCGGTGCTCGTGGTCGTCTTCGCTACGGCAGCCGCCACCAACGCGCTGGGCGTCTTCTCGATCTTCGGCGGCTTCCTGTGCGGGATCGCGGGGTCTTTCAACCGCCCACTCGCGGAGGCGATCCGCGCCTCGATCGGGGACCTGGTGGCCGTACTCTTTCTGCCGATCTTCTTCGTCTTCTCGGGCCTGCGCACGGACATCGGGTCGCTGGGCTCGGACCCCAGGCTCTGGACCGCTCTGGGTCTGGTGATCCTGGTCGCCTGCGCCTCCAAGTTCGGGGCGACGGCGCTGGCCGCGCGTCTCGCCGGGCTGTCCTGGAAGGAGTCCCTGGTGATCGGTCTGCTGATGAACACGCGGGCCCTGATGGCCCTCGTCGTCATCAACATCGGCGCGGACCTGGGCGTGATCTCGCCGGCGGCTTTCTTCTGGCTCGTGACCATGGCGCTCTTCACGACCGTGATCACGACACCCATCCTCTCCCGGGCCTACCCTTCGCCGGAGGCCGCAGAGGGCTGGGGGGAGGCGGAAGTCGCCCGTTCCTGAAGTTATGATCGCCTCCTCCATGCCCAAGTCACTGGCGGCTCCGCTGCCGGCCAATGAGCCCGAACGGCTCGACGCGCTTCGCCGCTACGGCGTCCTGGACACGCCTCCGGAGCACGCCTTCGACGACCTCGCGCTTCTGGCTTCGCAGATTTGCGGGACGCCCGTCGCCCTGGTGTCGCTGGTGGACAGCGAGCGCCAGTGGTTCAAGGCGCGCGTGAACTTCGAGAAGGCCGAGACGCCGCGCGATGTCGCCTTCTGCGCCCACGCGGTGCTGGGCAAGGACCTCTTCGTCGTTCCCGACGCGTCGGCGGACCGCCGCTTCGCGGGCAACCCGCTCGTCACCGGGCGCGACGGCATCCGCTTCTACGCCGGCGCGCCGCTGGTCACCTCCGACGGCTTCCCGATCGGCACGCTCTGCGTCATGGACCGCAAGCCGCGCCGCCTGACGCCGGACCAGACGGACGCCCTCAAGGCGTTGTCGCGCCAGGTCGTGGACCAGTTGGAGCTCCGGCGCCGGCTGCGTCTCGAGCGCGAGGAGGCCGGCGAGCGGCTCCACGAGAAGGAGGAGACGCTGCGCGTCCTGGTCTCCCAGATGCCCGCCGTCCTCTGGACGACCGACCGTGACCTGCGGTTCCTCGAGTCTGCGGGCGCCGGCCTGGGCGCGCTCGGAGAGATTCCCGGCGGCGTGCGAGGCCTCTCGCTCTTCGGGTACTTCCGGACCACCGATCCGGAGTTTCCCCCGATCGCCGCGCACCGGCGCGCCCTCGCCGGGGAGTCGGTGACGTACGAAGCCTCCTGGCAGGGACGGACGTTCCAGTCGCACGTCGAGCCGTTGCGGGAGGCGGACGGCGCGGTCCGGGGCGTCGTCGGCGTTGCATTCGACGTCACGGAGCGCAAGGCCGCGGAGGAAGCGCTCCGACGCTCGGTGGCCCTCCTGAACGCCACGCTCGACGCGACCGCCGACGGGATCCTCGTCGTCGACGCCGGCGGGAACATGGTTCACTGCAACCGCCGCTTCCTCGAGCTGTGGGGAATTCCGGAACACATCGCCGCGGCGCGCGACGAGAACCGGAGGCTGACCTTCGTGCTCGACAAGCTCAAGGATCCGGCGGCCTTCGTCAAGAAGGTCATGACGGTCTACGCGCAACCCGCGGCGATCAGCCACGACCTCCTCGAGTTGAACGACGGACGGATGATCGAGCGCGACTCGCTGCCCCAGGTCGTCGACGGGACGACGGTCGGCCGCGTCTGGAGCTTTCGCGACGTCACCGAGCGCAAGCACGCGGAGGAGGGCGCCGAGGCCAACCTCTCGCTCCTGCGCGCGACGCTGGAGGCCACGGCCGACGGGATCCTGGTCGTGGACAACGACGGCCGGATCGTCAGCTTCAACCGAAAGTTCGCCGACATGTGGCACATTCCCGACGACGTGATGGCGTCCCGCGACGACAATCAGGCGCTGGCGTTCGTGCTCGACCAGCTCCGCGACCCCGAGCGCTTCCTGCGGAAGGTCAAGGAGCTTTACGACGAGCCGGACGCCCGGAGCTACGACTGGCTGGACTTCAAGGACGGCCGCATGTTCGAGCGGTATTCGTCGCCGCAGAAGGTCGGCGGCAAGACCGTCGGCCGCGTCTGGAGCTTTCACGACGTCACCCGCATGCGCCTGATGGAAGACACCATCCGCCGGCACGCGCGGGCATTCGACCACATCAGCGACGGCGTCATCACGATGGGCCTCGACGCCCGCATCGTGGACTGGAATCCGGGCGCGCAGAAGCTGTTCGGGTACTCGAAGGAAGAAATGCTCGGCCACACGCCGGACTTGCTGCGCCCCGCCGACGTGAAGACCACCGCACTCGAGTTGCTCGGGACGATGCGGCGCGAAGGGCGCTGGAGCGGCGAGATGCGGTTCCAGCGCAAGGACGCGACGGCGGGTGTGGTCGACGTCGTCGTCGTGCCCCTCTTCGACGACTTCGGCCGCACCCTGGCGGCGCTCGCCGTTTGCCGCGACGTCACGGACCGCAAGGACCTCGAGGAGTACCGCCGGCGGGAGTCGAACCCGTAGGCGCGGGGCGCGCGGCAGCCAGGCC
>JBASRI010000126.1:0-9952 GCA_049273755.1 Thermoanaerobaculia bacterium | reverse complement strand
GGCGATCCCCGCCGCGCGGCCCGCCGCCGGGTGGCCGAGGCGAACGACTGGGCGCACCGCTACGAGGCGATCGACGCCGGCATCGCGGCGGCGCATCCCCTCGTCTCGATCGTGATCGTGACCTATGGGGGGTCGGATTTGACGCGCGACTGCCTCGAGTCGCTCGGCCGGGAGACCTGGCCGCGCCTGGAGGTCATCGTCGTCGACAACGCATCCGGCGACGGCACACCGGCGCTCCTGCGCGAGGCCGCCGCCTCCGACCCGCGGGTCCGGACGATCTTCAACGCCGAGAACCGCGGCTTCGCGGCCGCCAACAATCAGGGGATCGCGGCCTCGCGCGGCGAGGTCGTGGTCCTCCTGAACAACGACACGGTCGTGCCGCCCGGGCTGATCGGCAGCCTCGTGCGCCACCTCCAGCGCGACCCGTCGATCGGGTTGCTCTGCTCGACGACCAACTTCTGCGGCAACGAAGCCCTTGTCGAGCCGGACTACAAGGACATCGCGGATCTGCCGGCCTACGCCGCCCGCCGTGCGCGCGAGCAACGAGGGCGGGTCTTCGACATCGGCGTCGCCGCGATGTACTGCGTGGCCGCGCGCCGCGCCGTCCTGGAGGACGTCGGTTCGCTGGACGAGGCCTACGGCGTGGGCATGTTCGAGGACGACGACCTGGCGGTCCGGATGCGCGCGAAGGGATACCGGGTCGCGTGCGCGGAGGACGCCTACGTTCACCACGTCGGCCAGGGGGCTTTCCGCAAGCTCTCGCCCGAGGAGTACAACGCTCTCTGGAAGAGGAACCAGGCCTACTTCGAGAAGAAGTTCGGCGTCGCGTGGAAGAAGCACGCCCCGCGCAAGGGCGTTTCGGCGGTGGCGTCCAAGGTGGGGGTGGAGTAAGGTTGGACGACATGGCCTCTCCGGTTCCCAGTCCCATCGTCCCCGCCGATCCCAGAGCCGGCAAACGCGCCAATTGGCGGAGCTATGAGGCAAACGCCGCCGCAGGCGCGCTGGAAGTGTCCAACAAGCCGGTCCAGCTCTTTCTCGAGATCACCTCGCGCTGCAACCTGCGCTGCGCCAAGTGCGGGTTCGCCTGGGACCCGTCGCTGGCGAAGAACGGGAAGGACATCGCCTGGCCGCTTCTGGCCCGCATGGAGGACTTCTTCGAAGCTGCGACCGAGGTCTACACCTTCGGCTACGGCGAGATGTTCCTGTACCCGGAGCTCGCTCCGCTGATCACCGTCCTGAAGAACCACCATTGCCGGGTTTCGGGCGTGACGAACGGGACCATGATCCGTCCCGCGGACGTGGTCTGGCTCGTGGCGACGGGCTACGACCACCTCGCGTTCTCGATCGACGGCGCCACCGAAGAGACGATGGACAAGCTTCGAGGCGCCAGTCACAAGAAGATCTTGAACGTCCTGCGTCTCATCCACGAGGAGAAGCAACGCCGCCAGTCAAAGCTTCCGAACATCGTCGTCAACTTCGTGGCCCAGGCCGACAACTACAAGGAGCTGCCCGAGCTGGTCCGGCAGCTCGCGCCGCTCGGGATCTACTTCTTCGGAGTCAACCCGCTCCACCACTTTACGGTGAATCCCGGCGGCTACGATCGCTACTACGACGACTACCGCCTGAGCCACGTGAGCCGAGCCGAGTGGGAGGCGGTCGTGGCGGAAGCGAGGACAGTGGCCGAAGGCGCGGGCATGATCTTCGAGAACTTCGTCAATCCCGAGTTCGAGTGGCCCTCACGGGAGCACGCCGCGTCCGTCCCGCTCCACGTCCATGCGACTCCGGCCCCCGCGCCCGAGCAGGCCACCCCGCCGCCCGCGACCGAGGCGCAGACTCACGTCTCGGAGTCCCCCGTGGCGGCTCCCGGTCTTCCTTCCATGTACTGCCACTATCCGTGGACCACCCTCTATCTGTCCGCTTCGGGAACCGCCAAGGTGTGCTGTTACATGGCGGTGAAGGAGGGTCTGGGCTCCTTCACCGGCGAAGGCGGCATCGGGGCCGTGTGGAACGGGCCGCAGCTCCAGTCCGTGCGCGAACACATCCGCGGCGGCCGCGTCCACCCTGCCTGCCGCGAGTGCGTGACGCACCGGTCTTTCGAGAACCATCCCGCGGCGATGAACCCCATCCGCGCCGAGCTCTTCCCGCTGGCGCCCCTGGAGCCCCCGCCGGCGGAGCCGGAGATCACGGGCTTGCGACGGATCCTCCGGAAGTTCCGAGGCCTGCGCGCGGGCTCGGGCGGCGACTCGACCGGGGCCGCTCCCTAGGACCGAGACCGGATCCAGAGGCTTCCGCCTCCGGGGAAGACACCCGGAATCTCGGGCACGAACGGTCGCAGGGCTTCGTGATCGTTGCGCTGGACGAAATAGACGCCGACGAGGATCTCGAACTTGGCGCTGTTGGCCAGCAGCGCCGCCAGCACGTACTGCTCGTTCCAGTAGCAGAGGACGTCCTCCGACCAGTTGCGCGGATACTCGAACGGCAGGCAGATGTCGTGAATGTGCACGACCACGCCCGCGGGCAGCCTGGGCAGGATTCGCAGGAAAAGGTGGTTGACGTCCGAACCGGTCTTGGAAATGTGCGAGCCGTCGATGAAGAGGATGTCGGAAGGCTCGAGGCCCAGGAAGACCGAGTCGGCAGTGCTCTGCACCGGCTCCTGGCGAATCTGGATCGGCCCTTCCAGCTTGCGAAGCCATGTCGGCGGATGCGGATCGATGCACACGAGGGAACCGGCTCCGTTTTCCCGAAGCGCCTTCAGGGCGAGCTTGGTCGAGTGACCGGACCCCACCTCGACGATTCGCTTGGGCCGGAACCGGCGGATCAACGCGTGGTAGAGCGCGGCGTCGGCGTGGCTGAACTGATCGTTGCCCCAGTTGTAGACGGACTCGTCGCCGGCGACCGGCTCGAACGGAAGCTCTTGGAGATCCTCCCGAAGGGCCGGCGTCTCTCGCAGGAATCGCTTCTGCTTCTCGAGGTCGAACTCCCCGCAGGCCGGAAACGTGCCGTCCCAGACGCTTGCCGGAAGATCGGCCGGCGAGAACACCGACGTGTAAAAGAAGTCCGGGATGAGCTGGAGCCTCCTCGTGCGCGAGTGGCGGTGCAGGTCGCGCAACTCCGGGAACCAGCCCGGATGCTGCGAATCGAAGCCGAGCCGGCCCACGATCTCGTCGTAGAGCTCCATCGGCGACCGCTGTACGCCACCCATCGCGGGGGGAGGGCCTGCCGGAGCCGGAGCCGGCGGCGCCGCGGTTCGACCCAGAAGACGTTTCAGCGACTCGCGCAACGACATCGGCGCATTCTAGCCGCGGGACTCTCGTCTTGGCGTCCTGGCGCGGCTACGGAGCGGCGAGCCGGCGGTCGAGCCTTGCGTAGCCGAGGACGGCGGCGACGACGGCGGCGGGAGCGATGTGGGAAAGCAGCCTGTTCCAGGATTGCTGGATGTGGAGCTCCAGCGGCCAGTTCGTAAAGAGGAAGATCGTCGTGTAGAGGAGCATGGCGCCCGCCGTCGCGACGACCATCCAGCGCTCCTCGGCGGCGCCGCGCCGCAACAGCACCCAGCCTCCCGCGAAGAACGCCGGCCACAGCAGCCCCCACTCGAGCGGATCGAACATCGCTTTCAGGCAGAGACGGCCGACCTCGGGGATTCGAGCCAGCGCCTGCGGGACGTGTGCCGCGTCGGCCGCGTAGACGGTGTCCGGGAAGTTCACCCAGCGCACGTAAGCGAGCCTGAGGGCCAGGAAGGCCGCGACCACAGCGATGCCCTCCGCCCGTGCGAGTGGTCGCCCGGGCAGTTTCGGCTGCTTTTCCGTCAGCCAACAAAGGCCGACCGCCGCCGCGGCGACCAAGGCGAGCAGGGTTCCTTCCGACTTGACCATCGTGAGCGATCCGATCAGCCATGGAAGCGCGCGGCTGCCCTCGGGCCGCAAAGCCGCCGACACCGTGCCCGCGACGAAGGCAGCCTGGGGCATGTCGGCGAATCCGCCCGCCGCGGTTCGCGTGGACAGAAAGGGAAGAAGCGCGACCATCAAGACCGCGACGCCGGCCAGGCGAGTCCCGTGGGCGCGCGCCTTGACCGCGGCGAAAGCCGACACGAGCAGGGACAGATGGAACAGGAGAAAGACGGGCTTGAGCCGGTCGAAGTCGAAACCGCGCAAGGTGCCGAGGAGGGCTTCGAAAAGCGGTACCAGCGGCGGATAGGCGGCGAGCCGACGGTCGAAGTTCTCGCCCAGGAACCATTCCGGTTGGAGACTGCCGCGCGCCGCGAGCAGCTGCGCCTTGCTTGCCCAGATCTGGAAGCCGTCCCAGATGTAGGTGTAGCGAAAGTTGAGGGCCGCGAAACCCAGGGCCGCGAGCGCCGACGCCGCCAGCAGGAGCCGGGTGATCGGGTCCCAGCGCGCAGGAGCCTTGCTCTCGGACGTGGTTGTGCGGCTGCGCAAGCGGCGCGCCACGGCGACAGCGAGCGAGCCGCCGAGGACGACGAGGGTCGCGCGCAGAGCGCCATGGGGCAACGCCAGCGACAAAGGGAAGAGCGCCGCGGCGCTCGCTCCCGCTCCCACGAGAAACGACTCGTTCCAGGCGATCAGGCCCCGTGAGAGGCGGCGCAGAAGCAGCTCGCCCGTCGCGGCGAATCCCGCCGCGGAGAGCAGCGCGAGCGCGATCTCCGGGAGCGGCAGCCTCACGGCCGGAGCGCGCCGAACCGGACCTCGCCGGGCTGGCCGGAGAGCTCGCCGAGCTCTTCGATGCTCGAAAACCCCGGATCGGGGGGAGGATGGCCGAACGCGACGGCGTTGCGGATGTGAAACCGGCGGATGTCCTCCCGCAGGCTCGCCGCCGTCGACCAGTTCTTGTACCGCACGATCACGGGGTTGCGAGGGTACAGCGCCCGCTGCCAGAGGCACGTGTACCACTTCTCGGCCGTCGTGGCGTAGACGAGGAGAGCCTCTCCCGGTTGGAGTCGTTCGCGCACGCTCGCGTACTGGCGTCGGTCGACCGGCGCGAAGATGCTCGGCCCAGCGTCCCTGTAAACCATCCGCAGGTCGTCTCGCATTGTCTTCACGCCCGCGACGAGGGACACCAGGAGAACTGCGGCGGCGGAGATCCGCAGGAGGAGGGAACGCGGCTCCAGCCTGGTCTGCGGCCAAAAGACGAACGGGGAGAGCACCGATTCGATGATACGCCGCTGCGTCGCGACGCGGACCGACCGGGAGAGTATCCTCGATGGGCGACGACCGATGATAGCGCCCGACATCCGAACGATTCAGCGGTGGTCGTACACTCGCCAGGCCCTCGCTCTCGCGCTGTGCGTCGCCTTCGCGTGCTACCTGCCGGTGCTCTGGGGAAGGGTGCCTCTTCCAACGGACTTGCTCCCGTATTTTCCGCCCTGGGAGCACGTTCCACCGCCGCCGCCGAGCGCCCGCCACCACGCGGAGCTCGGAGATCTCTTGACGCTGATGTATCCGTGGCGCGCGTACCTTCACCAGTCCTTTGCAAGCGGGCAGATCCCTTACTGGAATCCGTACACGTATTTGGGCTCTCCCTTTCTCGCAAACCCGATTTCGGCGGTCTTCTATCCGCCCAACCTCCTCTACGCCTTCCTTCCCTTGAACGCGGCCTGGTCCCTTCAGTTTCCGCTCCGCATCGGGCTCGCGGTCTTCTTCATGGCCCTGTTGGCGCGGCGCCTGGGGGCGTCGCGGCTGGGAGGGTTGCTCGCGGGAGCGGTGTTCGGGCTCAGCGGCTTCCTCACCGGCTGGCAGGGCTGGCCGCAGTCCGACTGTCTGGTCTGGGCCCCGCTGATTCTGCTCTGCCTGGTCGAGCTGCGCAGGCGCCCCGGTCCCCGCCAGGCCGCGTTCGCCGGGCTCGCCGCGGCGATGCCGATGCTGGCCGGGCATCCCGAAGTCTGCCTCTACGTCCTGGCGACGGCGGCTGCGTTCTGGGTCTTCCAGGTGATTCAAGCCGTCCGTCGGGGCCGCAGGGGGCGATGGGTGGCCCGGTACGTTGGCGCGTCCCTCCTCGCGGCAGCTTTGGCGGCCGCGATGTGCGCGGTGCAGCTTTTTCCGACGGCGGAATGGTTGCCGCGGATTACGCGGCGGCTCGATCGGCCGTGGGGGCCGTTTCCCAGCAGGGACCAGGTCGCGCTGATTTCCCGGGACGCGCAAGCCACTCCGAATTCCATCGGCATCGCCGTGCCGGAGCAGTGCTGCTACGCGGGGATCGGGACGCTGCTGCTGCTTCCGCTGGCGTTTCGTCGAAAGAGAGACGTCGCCGTCTTCTTCGGCCTCGCGGGGCTGGCGGCCCTCTCGGTCGCTTTCGGGCTTCCTCCCGTCTCGGGCTGGTTTCGGGCGCTTCCCTGGATTCGGGCGCTTCCGGGCACGCGGCTCCTCGGCATCCTCGATCTCTCGCTGGCCGCGCTCGCCGGGCTCGGGTTCTCCAATTTGCAGCGGCGCCGGAGGTTGGGGGAGGCGCGGCTTCCTCCGGGGCAACTCGCTCCGGTCGCCGTCATGGCGTCCGTGGTCGGCGTGCTCGTCGTTCTCGCGAAACGCCGGGCGAGCGGTGGCCTCTGGCAGGGTGGCGCGGGATGGGGCGTGTCGGCCGGGTTGCTCGCCGTCTGTCTCTTGCTTCTGTTTGTGGCGGCTCGCTCGCGATCGTGGTCGCGGACCGCGTCCGGCGCTCTGGCGGGGGTGGTCGCACTGGATCTTCTGACTTTTGGGAAGGGCCACGTTCCGCTGGTCTCGGCCCAATCCGTTTTTCCGCCGTCGCCGGTCGTCGAGTTTCTTCGGCAGAACACGGCTCTCGGGGAGCGCGTTCTTTTCCTCAGCTCCACGGCGCCCGCCAACGCCGAGATGATCTACGGCATTCACACACCCGGCGGCTACCCGCAAGTCCTGAGGGAGACCGCCCGTCTGCTGGCCCCCCTCAATGGGGGCTCGGAAGAGGACGAGCCGCTCCCGCCCTTCACGGCGGCCAAAGTTGCCGCGGCCGATCCGCGCCTCGTGGACTCGCTGGGCGTTCGTTTCTTGGTCACCAACGTGTACAAAGAATCCGAGGAGGCTCGTTCGAAGCTCGCCGAGCGGTATCCACTCCGATACCTGACCGCGAGTGTTCGGGTCCACGAGAACTCCCGCGCGTTCCCGCTCGCGTACGTCGCCGGGGACGCGAAGCGCCGGGAACCTGCCGGCCGCGTGTCGGAGTTGCAAGAAGGGTTGGACTCCGTCAGCGGCGACGTCTCTTGCGATGCCCCCTGCCTTTTGGTCGTGAACGTCACCGCGTTTCCCGGATGGCGGGCCTTCGTTGACGGCGCGCCGAGGCCGATTCTCTTCGATTCCCCTTTTCTGTCGTTTCGAGTGCCCGCGGGCTCTCACCAATTTCGCCTGATCTATCGGCCGCCCCGCCTCCATCTCGCCGCCACGATCACGGGCCTGGGTCTGGCGCTGACGTTGGCCTGCATCTGGTTCGGACGGTCCCGGCGTCCGCGGACCGGCGCGGGACGGGTCCGTGCGCGACCCTCGCGTAGCCGCAGACCATGACCACCGCGGCCGCCGGCGCAAGCTGCGCGACCAGGCGGAAGTACGCCTGTTCGATCTGCAGCTCCATCGGCCAGCTCGTGAACAGAAACGGAGCGACCGCCAGGATCAGGCCCGCCGCGGCGGCCGCGGCGAGGGCTTTCTCCCGATTCGATCCGCGAATGAACAGGACCAGAGCGGCGGCGAGAAACGCGGGCCAGAACAAGCCCCACTGGCGCGGATCCAGGAGCTGAAGAAGACACAATCTTGCTGCCTTGGGAAATCGCTCCAGGGCGGTCGAGAGGCTTCCGCTGTAGACGAATTCCGGCGCGGCGATCCAGCGAACGTAGGCGAACCGCACGAGAAAGAACAGAGCGACGATGGCGATCGCCCTGCGTTCGGCAAGGCCGCGGCGGAGCAGCCCGTGCGGAGATTCCAGCAGCCAGAACCCGAGCACTCCCGCGCATGCGAGGGCTGCGAGCAGGACTCCTTCCGCCTTCACGGTCGTGAGAGCGCCGATGAGCCAAGGAAGCGATTCCTTCCGGCCCGCCAGGCCCGCGGCCACCACGCCGGCGACGAACGCCGCCTGGGGCATGTCGGCGTAGGCGCCGGCGGCAAACCGCGTCGACAACGCCGGCACGAGACAGACCAGGAGCGTCGCGACGGCCGCCAGCCGCGCGGAGACCGTCGATCGCGCGGCCGCGTAGGTCCCGACCAGCATCGAGACGTAGAAGACGAGAAAGACGGGTTTCAACTTGTCGAAGTCGAAGCCGCCGCGGAGAAGGCTCAGGAGCGCCTCGTAGAGAGGGATCAGGGGCGGATAGGCGAGGTGGCGCAGGTCGTAAAGATCGTTCTTGAACCATTCGCGCGTGAGTCCCCCGGAATGGAACAGCAGCTGGGCCTTGGTGGCCCAGATCAGGAACCCGTCCCAGAGATATTGATACTGGAAGTTCAGCGACGCGAAACCGGCGGCGACGACAACGACGACGAAGAGGATTGCGAAGGCCGCGGGATCCGGCCGATTCACGTTCTCCTCCGCCGGCTCTCGAGAACGTCGCAGACGTCGGCTGACGGCCCATGCGGTACCGACTCCGATCAGGACCGCTTCCGCGACGACGGCGCGATGCGGAAACGCGACCGTCAGAGGGAAGAGGGCCGCCGCGCAGACTCCCATCCCCACGAGCATCGACTCGTTTGCGAAGGCGACGCTTCGGGAGGGGCGCCGCAGAACGACCTCTCCGACGGCGGCGAAGCCGGCCGCCAGACACCCGGTCAGCCCGAGGTCGGGAAGCGGCACCCTCACGGGAGAAGTTCGCCGAACCAGACTCTGCCCGGCATGCCGGCCAGAGGGCCGAGGTCGCGGCGCCAGAGAAGCCCTGGGTCGAACGGAGGGGGGCCGATGAGAACCGCGTGGCGGATGCCGTAGCGCTCGCGGAGCTTTCGGATGGCGTCGGGCTCGTGAGGCTCGAGCACGACGACGCCTTGTTGGCTCGGATAGAGTCCACGCTGCCACAACCGGGCGTACCACCCATTGGTCGAAGTCGCGATCAGGAGGATTGCGGCTCCCTCGGGGACCGATTGGCGGACCGCCGCCATCTGTCTCCGGTCCAGATCCGTGAAAGCGCTCGGGCCGGCGTTCTGGTATGCGAAGCGGAGGTCTCGCCAGAGAGCAGCCGCGCCCGCCGCGAGAGACGCGAGCAAGATGGTAGTGGCGGCGATCCGCAGGCCGAGCGAACGGGGTTCCGTCGGAACCGGTGGCCACAAGAAGAACGGCGAGAGCACCGTTTCGATGATACCCGCGCGTCGCGACAGGGGAGAGGGCCTACTCTCCGGGCGCGGGCGCGGCGCGGTACGCGAACGGGGGCGGGGGCTTGCCGGGACCGGAAGCGCGAATGAGGTCGGGCGGGCCGCCGGTCGACTCGGCGCCCTCCAGGAAGAAGGCGGCGATGCGGCGGGCGTGCTCATCGAGACGCTCGCCCTCGATGTTCGAGAGCATGACCGTCACGAGGCGCGCGTGCGGCACGATGACGATCGCGGCGCGGCCTCCGACACCGCGTCCGCTGTGCCAGACGTAGCGGCGCCCGCGGGAATCCGTCTCGACGTGCCAGCCGAGACCGTACGCGGTCGTCGTTCCGTTGCGCGTCTTCTGCGGAGCGAACATGGCTTCGATCGACTCGCGCCGGAGCAGCTCGCCCCGCAGGAGAGCGGTTCCGAAGCGCACGAGGTCCTCGGTCGTGGAGACGAGGCCGCCGGCGCCCCAGAGGCAGCTCGTGTCCACCGGCCGAGCGGCGCGCAGAAGTCCAAGAAAGCCCCGCTCGTAGAAGTTGGAGCGCCCGGGCAGGAACCGGCGCGGGTCGTCGATCATCGTCGACGACATACGAGCCGGGCCCGCGAGCGTCTCCTGCAGCAGATCGCCGAAGGCGCGGTCGGTGGCCGCCTCGAGGGCGGCCGACAGG
>JBASRI010000124.1:0-8907 GCA_049273755.1 Thermoanaerobaculia bacterium | reverse complement strand
GCGCGCGGCCGAGCTGGAGGGGGCCGCAGGCCGCTACTTGGAGACTTTCGGGCGCGACGCGGTCAGCTTCCCGCCTGCATGAGCACTCGCAGCCGAAGGCTCGCCGGCCGAGGGGGACTCGCTCCTCGCCTTCGGCTCTTCGCTCGCCGCTGACCCGCCACCCGTTAGGCGGCCGGCAATAGAGAGGTCCGGCGCTCCATGGCCGAGCTACATCAGGGTTTGTAGAGAACGAGCCCGAACGTTTTCACGAGGAAAACAGCCATCTGGCCACGCGTGTTCGGATTCCCGGGGCAGCAGTTAACGCCACCGCAGCCTCCCGTGATGTTCTCGAGCGCAAGCAACAGGGCGACGAGCGATATTCTCAACATGGTTGGCCGTTCTTCAGTACGGCCACCGCAGCCCGAGCCCCTTGGAAAGGAACACCGCCATCTGCCGCCTCGTCAGCGGCGCGTCTGGGCAGTAGTTGCCTCCTCCGCACCCTATCGTAATTCCCGACGCAGCTAGAGCCTCGATGAACTGGAACGCCGAGTCTGACGTTGGCACGTCGCTAAAGGTGGCCGTTGCCGGCGCGGGGCTGACGGTGCGCTTCCACCAGATCTCCACCCATCCAAAGTGGGTCGACGAAGCAACGGAATTCTGATGAACGTCGAGCACGAGCTCGTTGTGAACGTTTCGGACGAGCTGATAGCCCAACGCCGCAGGGTTGTAGTCGGTGTTAGGACTTGGGTGACTCGTGCCCGCTACACTCACGATCCCGCTGGTCGTGCCGCTGTATCGGTCAGCATAGAAGAGTGTCGCCACGAGATCGGGGCCAGTATTGGAGCTTTCCAGCCCAATGAAATCGATTACGGCCCCAGAGGGAATGCTCACGCCGACGAAAAAGTGGCCGTCAGTATTGTCCGGGAACTGGCGAAACAGCGAGCCGTAGTCGGTCGCGTACGGTGTGTCCGCTGTAAACGACGTAGCCGAGATCGTCGTCACCGTGTAGTCCTGCGTGCCGAACTCGTCGGGAGCGCGTCGCGTGGCCGGAAGCGAGTTCTCTGCGGGTACCGCCTGAGCAGCGACCACGCTGGCGCACAGCGTCGCAAACATCACCAGAATCGTGGAATAGTGTCTCTTCAAGGCCCTCGTGCTTGATTTGGCCATTCTCTCCTCCTGTTCGAATCGAGAGTCCTGACTCCTCGCGTCGAAATCGGCCGCTCGGCGACGAATCGCCGGCAACCTCAACCTCCGCGTAGCGGGACTACGCGAGAACGGGAGGAGCGCGAGAGGAGGTGTCGGCGGGACGGAGATCCGGGAGCGCCAGCGTGGACGGGGCCGGATCGTGAGGCAGGGGAACGAAGGTCGGCGTCAGGGCGATCGTGACCGCCGGCGAGGCAACGAAGTCACGGTTGAAGCAGGCGAGGCAACACTCGTCGTCGACGATGGAGCCCGCGACGAACCCTGGAGTCGAGTCGGCGGACGCGCGAAACTGGGCAAATTTCCCGGAGTTGCTAGGACCGTCCGAGACGATGTCGGCAACCGGATTGAGGTGATGGTGCGGAGCCGCCGCCGCCGCGAGGAAGAACGCCGCGAGGTAGAGCGCCAGGCACCTCCGCGCCCGCATGAGAAGGGCTAGTATAGCCCCCAGGGCCGTGCTCAAGGCCGCGCCCAAGGAGGGAGGTCGAGCCCACGGCGCCCGTGGCCAACCTTGCGGAGTACTACGATCTCGCCTGGGTTCTCGACGAGCAGCAGCGAGAACTCCTCTTACGGCTCACGCCGAGCGTGTTCGACGACGACCGGGGCGCCTGGGGCTTTTGCCTTGCCCAGGTCCTTGGGCGGCTGTTTAGATAGCCGAGGGTCGCCTGGTCAAATATGCCCTCCAGATTGCCGGTTTCGCGTACCTGACCGCCTACCGTCGCCACGGCCCGAAATCGTAGCGCGGTACAAGGAAGGGGCGGCCGAAGCCGCCCCGTGATCGACATTCGCCGTAAGGAATCACCAGGTCTTGAACACACGGCCCACCAGTTCCCCATCGGTCCGCCCCGAGAGCACGCAGGGCTCGGTCATCGCTTCGCCCTCCGCGGAAAAGCTGACGGACTGCGCGTGCGCCGCCCGAATCGGGGTAGATTACTCGATGATGGCAACGGAAGGGTTCTTCGTGTCACTCTCGCCGCGGGCACGGCAGAACCATAAATGAGCAGCTCACGAGGAGCGGTGGTGGGGTGCTCGCCTGCGTAAGCTTCGCATCGGCATCATTGACCTCGTCACCAAACGGCCGACGCGCGCGTTGTACGCGCGTGTCATGAACGCGAATCTTGCCAGCATCATGCCGCAGGTTGTCGGAGTGTGGTGCGAAGCCGAAGGGCACGAGGTCACGTTCATCTGCTATACGGGCTTTGAGAATCTGCTCGACGAACTGCCACGCCAAGTCGATCTCATCTTCATCGGTGCGTTTACCGAGGCTGCGTTCCTCGCCTACGCTCTGAGCAACCTCTTCCGATCGAAGGGGGCCGTGACCGCGCTCGGCGGACCCCATGCGCGGTGCTACCCGGAGGACGCTCGGAAGTACTTCGACTACGTTGTCGGCTTAACCGACCAGTCCGTCATCAGCGAGGTGTTGAAGGACTGCTCGCCGCACCGGCCGATGGGCTTGCACCTGTCGGCAACGCGTCAACCCACCGTGCTTCCCGGGGTACGCGAGCGCTGGAAGTTCATCGAGCCGACGCTTCGTAAGGCTCCGGTTTTCAAGCTCGTGCCGATGCTCGGCAGTCTGGGCTGTCCTTACACCTGCAGCTTCTGCATCGACTCGGTCGTCCCATATCAGCCGCTCGACTTCGCGGTGTTGAGTGACGATCTCCGGTTTCTCGTCCGACAGCTGAAGCGACCACGTGTCGGCTGGCACGATCCAAATTTCGGGGTTCGATTCGACGACTATCTGGACGCGATCGACGTGGCAGTGCCGCCGGGCAGGGTCGACTTCATTGCAGAAAGCAGTCTCTCCCTTCTGTCGGAGCCACACCTCAAGCGGCTCAAGCGGAGCGGGTTCAAGGTTCTGTTGCCCGGGGTCGAGTCGTGGTACGAGCTCGGCAACAAGTCGAGAACCGGTCAGCTCAAAGGGATGGACAAGGTACGCCAAGTCTCGGATCACGTAAACATGATTCTCCGGTATGTCCCCTACGTTCAAACCAACTTCGTGCTCGGGCTCGACTCGGACGTCGGGGAGGAGCCCTTCGAGCTCACGAAGCGTTTCGTGGACCTTACGCCAGGAGCATTTCCTGGCTACTCGCTCCTCTCGGCGTTCGGGCGAGCGGCGCCTCTCAACCTCGAATACCAGCGCGCGGGTCGCGTGCTGCCCTTCCCATTCCATTTCCTCGACAACAACCACGCCATGAACGTCAAGCCGCGGAACTATTCCTGGCGCGACTTCTACGACCATGTGATCGGTCTGACCGAGCACACGTTCTCCGGGAACGCCATCGTCAATCGCTTCCGGGCGGGCCGAATGGCGATCCTACGAGGGTTAAACGTGGTCCGAGCGGTGTCCTCGGAAGGCTTTGGCAGACTGAAGTGGTACTCAGAATTGCGACGGAGGCTCGACGGCGACCGACAAATTCGGGACTACTTCGACCAGGAGACGACCGAGCTTCCGGATTTCTATGTCGATCAGGTGCGCCGAGACTTGGGACCGCTGTGGAGCTGGCTGCCGGCCGGGGCGCTCGATCACGACCCCGGCGCATACCTCAAGTCAGAGGAGGGGAAGCGACCAACGGCCTGAGTCGCCTTGGATTCGTAGCAAGCCGTGACTGACGGCCGATTCAGGGCTTCGGCTTTGGCTCTCCTTCACTCGCGTGCGTTCCGCCGCCGCGGGTCCATTCGCCGGACTCCTCGCCAACTGGGATCTCGGGCGGGGTCTTCAGGCCCTGTTCGGCTGGGTTCTCCTTGAAGCCCTGGGCGTCGCGGGGATTCCTCTCGTCGGGGTTCTTCTCGAACTCGCTCATGGACTCCTCCTGCGAGGGGTCTCTGCAAGACGCGTTCCGAGAGGGTCCGCGACTTGGCCAGCCCGATGCGCTCAAACCCCCGGCATCGCCCGCTTGAGAGGCCTCAGGAGGGCCACGAACAGCAGAGCGGTCGCAAGCGCGAGCGTGCCGAGGACGGCGAAGAAGGTCGAGTGCTTCCATTCTGTCCAATACACGCCGACCTGGGTCAGCTTGCCACCGATCCCTGTCGCGACGAACCAGAGGCCCATCATGAGACTCCGATACTGCTTCGGCGCCACCTTGGAGACGAGCGAGAGGGCCATCGGCGAGAGCATGATCTCGGCGAGGCCGACGACCGCATAGCAGCCGATGAGCCACCAGGCCGAGACCTTTCCGGTATCTCCGCCTGCTTTCCCCGCGAAGTACATCACGTAAAAAGCGACAGCCATCAGGAACATCCCGATTGCGATCTTGGTCGTCGTCGGAGGCTCCTTGCCCTTCTCGTCGAGCTTCTTCCAGAGCCAGACGAGCGGCAGTGAGAAGGTGATGACGAAGAATGGCTCGATCGCGTTGGATATGACGCCGGAAAAGCTCCAGTCGGTATTGTCGTTGGCCCAATAGGTCAGCGTCGAACCGTTCTGGAAGAAGATCATCCAGAAGACGATCGACGTGATGTAGACGACGATCAGGGCGGCGATGCGTTTGCCCGCCGGCACGAAATCGATCTCGGTCGGCGGCCCCGCGTCTTCGACGTCCTCTTTCACCCCTGGCCGCCGGTCGCCCGGCTGGATGTCTCTCCGAAACAGGAGGAGCGTCAAGACGGAGACGACCATCCCGCCGGCCGCCACGGCGAACGCCGCGTGAAAGCCGTACCAACGCCGCACGAACTCGACCACGATCGGGCCTGCGGTCGCGCCGGTGTTGATGCCCATGTAGAAAATGTTGTAGGCGCGGTCCCGCAGGTGGCTGCCCTTTGGGTAGAGGTTGCCGACGATGGTCGAAACGTTGGGCTTGAAGAGACCGTTGCCGATCACGAGGCACGCAAGCGCGGCATAGACGATCTGGATCGACGGGAACGCCAGCAGGACGTGGCCCGCGATGAAGAAGAATCCCCCGATCATGACGGCGCGCCGGTACCCGAGGAACCGGTCCGCGAGCCATCCCCCGATCACCGGCGAGAAGAAGACAAAGAGCAGATAGTTGGCGCGGAGCGTCGTCGCCTGCGCCGCCGTCCAGCCGAAACCCTGGGCGCGATCCTGCAGATACAGCGTAAAGAGGGCGAGCATCGTGTAGAAGCTGAAGCGCTCCCACAGCTCGACGGCGAAGAGGACGTAGAGGCCGCGAGGGTGTTTCTCGCGCGTGGCCGCATGGGTGGAGGAGGCCGAGGCGTGCATCGAGTGGCCGGGAGGCTACCAGAGAACCGGGAGGGCGCATAATTCCGGAATGCAGGCCCCGGAGTTCGTCGGGCCGCTCGCGCTGATCTTTCTGGCGGCCCTCGGCGCAGCCTACGTGCTGCACCGACTGCATCAGCCGCCGCTGATCGGCTTTCTCCTCGCCGGAGCGGTGCTGGGCCCGTTCGGTCTGGGTCTCGTCCGGGACGTGCACGTCGTCGAGATCCTGGCAGAGCTCGGCGTCGTGCTGCTCCTCTTCACCGTGGGCCTGGAGCTTTCGGTCGCAAACCTCCGGCGGTTGGGAAAGATCGTCTGGGTCGCCGGCCCGATCCAGGTCGCCGCGTCGATCGCTCTGGTCTATGCGGTTGCCGCGCTCGCCGGATATCCCGCATCGCACAGCCTCTTCTTCGGATACCTCGTGGCGCTCTCGTCGACGGCCATCGTGCTCAAGCTTCTGATGGACTGGCGCGAGCTCGACGCTCCGCACGGGCGGATGCTCGTCGGGATCCTGATTTTCCAGGACCTCGCGGTCGTGCCGATGCTCCTCTCCCTGCCGTACCTCGCCGGGGCGGGTTCCTCGGGGGTCCTCGCCGCCGTGACGGCAGCCGGCAAGACGCTCCTGACGGCGGCCGCGCTCTTCGTGGCCGCGCGCTATCTGGTGCCGCGGTTCATCGGAGCGCTGGCCGGCACGCGCCAGAAGGAGATCTTCATCGTGGCCGTGCTCTTCCTCGTCCTCGGCTCGGCCCTGGCCACGGCCTGGGCCGGCCTTTCTGCGGCGCTCGGCGCCTTTCTGGCGGGCCTGATCCTGTCGGAGTCCGAGTACGGCCACCAGGCGCTGGCGGATGTGACGGCGTTTCGCGACGCGTTCAATGCGGTCTTCTTCGTATCGGTGGGGATGCTCTTCGACCCCCGCGTGCTCCTGGCGACGCCGATTCCCGTGGCCGTGCTACTGGCCTTGATCCTGGTCTGGAAGACCGTTGCGGGCGGAGCGGCCGTGCTCGCCGTGGGCTACGGCTTCCGCGTCGCGATGGTGGTCGGCCTCTCCCTCGCGCAGATCGGCGAGTTTTCGTTCGTCCTGCTCCGCCAGGGACAGCGTGCCGGACTGATCACAAGCGCCGCCTACCAGACGTTCCTGGCGGCCGCGATCATCACCATGATCGCCACGCCGTTTCTCTCGGAGGCCAGCCACGCCGTGGCCCTCCAGATCGCGGGCGGGGCACCGCGCCAGCCCCGGGCCCCGTCCTTGCCGCCCGGAGACCACGTCGTGGTCATCGGGTTCGGGCACATGGGCGAGACGGTGGCCCGTGTGTTGAAACGCGCCAGCGTCGCCTTCCGCGTCATCGATCTGGACCCGGACCGGGTCAAGCGGGGAACGAAGCGGGGCCTGCCAATCGAGTACGGCGACTCGACGAACGGCGTCGTCCTGCGGCGGGCCGGGATCGAGACCGCCCGCGCGGTGATCGTCCTCCTTTCGGACCCGCGGGCTACCAAGCAGACCATCGGGCACTGCCGCACCCTCAACGCCAACCTTTTCATCCTCGCCCGGGCGCGCTACATCGCCGAGATCCCGGGCCTCTCGGCCGCGGGCGCCGATGAGGTCGTCGCGGAGGAGTTCGAAACCTCGCTCCAAATCGCCGATCGGGCGATCCAGCGGCTCGGCCTTCCGCGGCCCTGGCTCCCGGGCGAGACCGACGAGATCCGGCACACCACGGCCGACGGATTCCGGCGTTTCCGGGCCCCCGGCGCGCCGGAGAGTTGAGCTACGCGGCGAAGGCGGCCGCGAGGCTCTCGCCGGCGTGCCGCGCCGTCTTTCGGATCTCGGATTCCCCGTGCGCCGTGGACAGGAACCAGGCTTCGAACTGGGCCGGAGGGAGAAAGATCCCGCGCTCGCGCATGGCGTGGAAAAAGGCGGCGTAGCGTTTCGTGTCGGCGCCGCGGACCGAGGCGAAGTCCACCGCCGGGCCGGGCGCGAAAAACAGCGTGAGAAGCGAGCCCGAGCGTGTCAGACAGAGGCGCCGGGAGAGTCCCCGCGCCTCGATCTCGGAGCGCAGGAGCGATTCGAGGAGCGCGCCCCTTTTCTCCAGCTCTTCGTACGGCGGCTGGCGGTGAATCTCCTCGAGCATCGCGAGCCCGGCCGAGACGGCAAGCGGATTGCCCGAAAGCGTTCCCGCCTGGTAGATCGGCCCGGACGGCGCCATCCTCTCCATGAGATCCCGCCGCCCGCCATAGGCTCCCACCGGCAGACCTCCTCCGAGGATCTTGCCCAGCGTCGTCAGGTCGGGTGTGACGCCGGAGAGTTGCTGCGCGCCGCCCGGCGCCAGGCGAAAGCCCGTGATCACCTCGTCGAAGATCAGAAGCGCGCCGTGGGCCCGCGTCAGCTCGCGGACGCGCTCGAGGTAGCCGGGCTTCGGCAGCACGAGCCCCATGTTCGCCGCGACGGGCTCCAGAATCACCGCGGCGATCTCCCCCGGGAATCGTGCGAACGCGGCTTCCAGCGCGCCGGCGTCGTTGTAGGGCACGATGACAGTCAGCGCCGCGACCTCGTCCGGAACGCCCGGGCTGCCCGCGATTCCCAGCGTGGCCACGCCCGAACCCGCCGAGACCAGGAACGCGTCGGCGTGGCCGTGGTAACCGCCGTCGGTCTTCACCAGCCTCTTTCGTCCGGTCGCTCCGCGGGCAAGGCGCGCCGCGCTCATCGTCGCCTCGGTGCCCGAGCTGACCAGGCGCAGCATCTCGATCGAAGGCACCATCTCCGCGACCCGCTCGGCGAGACGGACCTCGAGCTCGGTCGGCGCGCCGTAGGAGGTGCCGCGCCGCGCCGCTCGGGAGAGCGCGCGCCGCAGAAAGGCGGGCACGTGACCGAAGAGGTGGGGACCAAAGGACATGACGTAGTCGATGTAGGAGCGGCCGTCCGCGTCCCGCACCCGGCAACCCTTGCCGGCCGCGACGAAGAAGGGCTCGCCTCCCACGGACGCGAACGAGCGGACAGGCGAGTTGACGCCGCCGGGCATCCGGGTCTTCGCGCGACGGAAGAGCGCGGCCGAGCGCGTCCCGGAGCGTGCCTTGCGCGGGTCTTTCACGAAGCCGGTTCGCCTTCGCGCAGCCACCGCGCCGCGTCCGCGGCGTGGTAGGTCAGCACGAAGTCCGCGCCGGCGCGCACGATCCCCGTCAGGATTTCCAGGACGATGCGCCGCTCGTCGATCCAGCCGCGCGCGGCGGCCGCCTTGACCATCGCGTACTCGCCCGACACGTTGTAGGCCGCGATCGGCGCGTCGAACCGAGCGCGCGCCTCCCGGATCACGTCGAGGTAGGCGAGCGCGGGCTTGACCATGACTGCGTCGGCGCCCTCGTCGAGATCCAGAGCGATCTCGCGCATCGCCTCCCGCCGGTTGGCGCCGTCCATCTGGTAGCCGCGCCGGTCCCCGAACTTGGGCGTCGAGTCCGCGGCCTCCCGGAAGGGCCCGTAGAAGGCCGAGGCCGCCTTGGCGGCGTACGCCAGGATCGCGGTGTCCGGGAACCCCGCCGCATCGAGCCCCTGCCGGATCGCGGCGACGCGG